>QMUE01000101.1 GCA_003663535.1 Thermococci archaeon | reverse complement strand
GCAGCAAGACAAAAAGCTAGAATAAAACTTCGTTACCCTGTGAAGCAAGTAATAGTAGAAACTGAAGACGAAATAACTAAGAAAGCTGTAGAAAGACTCAACCGGCTTTTAAGAGATCAATTGAATGCTAAGGAAGTCAAAGTGGCAAAAGTTGAGAGGGGAATAAAAGTAAAGCCTAACTTTGCTAAACTTGGACCTCATTTCAAGGGGGATGCAAAGATAGTTGCAAAGTGGATAAACGAGCAGAATTGCAAAGAACTTTATGAAAGACTTATGCAAGGAAAGCTCAAGGTGGAACTAGGAGATAAGGAGTTTACGATCGAGAGGGAACACATAATCGTGGAAGAAGAGCTTCCAGAGTTCTTAATAGGGGAAGAATTTGATCATGGAAAAGTCTTTATTGACAAGACCCTCACTAGGGAATTAATGATGGAGGGCTTGGCGAGGGAGTTTGTAAGGAGAATTCAGGAGATGAGAAAGCAACTGGATCTAGACGTAAATGATAGGATAATGGTTTACATTGAGACAACCGAGGAAAACAAAGAGCTTCTCAAAGAGATGCTTGATTACATAAAGGGAGAAACAAGGGCTGTCGAAGTTAAGTTTGGAGAACTAAAGGGCTACGTAGTTGAGTGGCCAGAAGTGGAGGCGAAGATAGGGATTGAGAAGGTCGGATGAATCTTCTCTTTTCCGTAATTTCTAATTTTTGTTCTTTTTATATAGATGTTTGAATAATCATCAAGCAAAGCAAGAGGAGAAAAGATTATAGTAACGGAATCCTCTCGACTTCAATTCTATCCCATGTGGGATATTCTTCAACCACATAAAACTTTACATCGCCCTCTATAGCGTCAACAAGTTCTTCTGCAACTTCTATAGGCATTTCGATCCTTCTTTTTTTCAGATTTAGGTAGAGCCATTCTTCTGGAACCTCTGCATCATTTACGAGGAG
This sequence comes from Thermococci archaeon, assembly GCA_003663535.1. Taxonomy (GTDB): domain Archaea; phylum Methanobacteriota_B; class Thermococci; order Thermococcales; family Thermococcaceae; genus Thermococcus_A. The sequence goes on along the minus strand of QMUE01000101.1, from coordinate 4,890 downwards.
ATCATAGAGCTCCATGAGGTTCTCATACTCAGCCACTGCAAATTTAAGTGTCCCATCTTGAGTTATTTCCATGTAGGCTCTGGCGAGGTTTTTTGCCATTCTTTTAAGTCGGTTTTTGAGTTGTATTGCATCCTTAAGTTTGGCCGTACAGAGATGATAATTTAAAGACGTATTTTTTTCGCCCCATTCCAGAATCGTCAGTCCAGATTTGAGACTTCCTTTTATTGCAGAACTCTCATCACTTACTGTTCTAAATCCTCTTGAGAGCAGGGCCTCAAGGTTAGTTTCACTAAATTCAAGCTCATTTATGTTTAGGAATTTTGCTTCGTGCTTATCTAAAAATTCAGCATACCTCTTTATTCTCTCTTCTTGTCCCGGAACCGCAGGAACTTCTCCCCCAACATCCCATTCAAAGTCGAAGGCACCTTCTATGTTTTTGATTTCTTTTTGAATGATATTAGAGTTTGGATTAAAGATATCTGGATGAAACCGAATTTCGTCAAGACCAGCGTTGTAGAGTTTTCTTAAGTTCTCTTTTGTTGCAAGAAGACCGGTTGTATATAAATGAACATGAAATCTCTTTCCAAAGTTTTCTTTTAGAGTTCTAATGTATTTGACAGTTCTATCTATTCTTGAGAGCGGATCCCCTCCAGTAACACCAGCTCCTAACGCTTCTTGGATTTTTGCTTCTTCTATGAGGTCATTAACATTTTTTATTGGTCGTTCATTTGCATAACTAACGTCTTCTCTCCTCCAGGGACTAAGAGGACAATAAAAACACTCTCTAGGACATATTCCGGTGGTAAATAATACTAATTTTGCGCCCTTGACACAGAGTTTACATCCTTCTGGAAGCTCACCAACAGCGTATGAATAGTATTTTGTCTTTTTCATGCTTTGTCTCCTCACTCCTAGGGTTTAAAATCCTTTGCTCATGCCACATCAACCTGTTCGTGAATGGGTAAACCCCGTTGATGTTTGAGAAGTAGTTCATAAAAGAACTCCTTCATTTCCGCACTCATATTGTCATCCAAAAGCAAGTCGGCCTTTCCTTGATATCCTTTTTCGGCTTCTCTAGCCAAGTTATGGAGACTAGACAAGAGGTGATTTATTAAGGCTCTTACTAGTTCAGGATATGCATCTTCATCTATTATCTCATCACTTTCAAGTCCCAAGTAGATCACATATCCCTTCATTTGAACTGCTAGAACAAACTCATTATCTGTAACTTCCACAAAAGAGAAGTTGTATGTTTTTGAAGCACTCTTGGCTATCATGATCCCCTTAACAGATAGGGTAATAACTTCGTCATCTATTTCAAAGAGCAGGTCTTTTGCAAGTTCCCTTTGGGCTATGGCATAGAGTGTTATCATTCAATCACCTCCACAATTTCGCCGTTGCCTGGAGGGAGAATTTGCATGAGCTCATCAAGATCGACTTTGTATCCCCATCTCTCTAGGATTTTCGCTAGTCTTTTTGCAAATTCGCTCTTTTTCATTCTCCCTGGGCGAATAATAATGTATTTGTCAGTATGTGCTTTTACAGCCTCCACTGGTCCACACATGGACAGTTTCTCTTCCTCGTATTGCACTATTCCAACAGCGAGCTTTACAGGTAAGCCATGCATCCAGTTTCTTTTCCCATATACCATAAAGGCTCCTTTTCCTAGATACTCTCCACTTGGGGCTTTTTTTGTAACTTGGTTTGGTTCTGTCCAGTAAGCATCTCCGGAGTATAATCCCTCTTTCCAAGCCCTTGACATTGAAACAGCAAATTGACAGGCTTCAAATAAACTCTTTTCTCCAGCTTTTTTACCGTCTTTTATCACTACATGGGGAGCCCCATAAATGTCAGCATGACAATAGAGGTCGTTTTCACTCATATATTTTTTAACTACAATTTCATTTGTTGTGGCATCCTTTCCCGCTATTATTAGGAATCCTTCACTACTTAAGAACCACCTAAATTTTTCAAACCACTTCTTCTTTCTTTTTTCAAGCTTCCTCACGCTAAGCTCTTTTTTCTCCTCCTCTTCTATTAACTTCTCTATTTCCTTGATTTTCTTTAATGTTTCTTCATGGGCTTTTTGGGCCCCTTCAAGTTTATGTTTTGCTTTTTTGGCTTTTTCATAGTAGATTTCTGCGTTTTCTCCAACACTCTTGTTTAGATAGAGTTTTACTTTTTTTCCATCAAGTTCAATTGTGACTGCCTTCTCTTTAGCGTTTATGTTTTTTATCATCTGAGCTATTTTGTTCCCAGATTTTTTGCCATTTTCTAGTCTCTCTTTGAATTCTTTCCATCCAAGTTTTTCTACGGCCTTTGAAAGCTCTTTCAGTAGATTCTCAATAAAGGTGAAGTTAGCATATATCAGGTCTCCAATCTCTTGATTTTTTTGTGTTTGGCTCTTAAATCCGTTTATCATCTCTTCTTGTTTTCTAAGGGTGGCTTCGAGTTGTCCTTTCTTATTCTGAAGCTTCTTTGTTCCTTCTATCTTTGCACTCTCAAGAAGAATCTTTCCGAAATATTCATCAAGTGCCTCACTGAAGGTAGTGAAGAATTTTTTCTTATAACTTTCATACCATTTAAGCTCGATAGGTAAGACATCTACAGGAGTGTCATTTTCGTATATGATATTGGCCTTTTTAGGGGCATTGAAGACCTCTTTTATTTTTTCAAATATAACTTTAAGCTCCTCTTCATCGAGAGTATTGGCTCTTTTTGTTTTTTCTATTCCAGCCCTTAGGAGGATTTCTTCTGCATATAGTCCTCCCATATTGAGTTTTCTTGCTAGTGCTCTTACTATCTCCACATCTTGGGAGGAAATAAGTTCTCTAAAGCTTTCCCATAAGATGGCAACTGGATTCTCTCTTGCAGGCGGGAGCATGTACACGTGTTTTGGTTTTATTGCTCTGTCTTTAAACTCTTCATACCTCATGGCAGATATTATCATGTTGTTTTCATCAACCAATATTATATTTCCTTTCCTGAAAAGTTCTGCAATTAAAGTATAGTTGCCAATTTTTAGCTTTACAATTCTATCAAAATCATGTTGCTCTATCTTTTCCACTCGTGACCCACTTAAATATTTTCTGAGGAGCATTGTGAATGAGGATGGGTGCTGAGGGGCCTCTTTTATATAAGTAGTTAAATGAATCCTTTTACCGGCTTCTATGATTAAATCTTTTCTTCCCTCTCCCGTCACATGCAGTTTAATTCTAACTTGATCCCTGTCTTGGTATATTTTATCGACTCTAGCACCTTCCAAGGTTTTTAACTCCTCTACTATGTACTTTATGTCGACACTGCTCATTTCTTGTTTCATTCTCTTTTCACCTGGATTAATTAGAAAGATACTTTTTAAACCCTTTTTCTATGGAATATTAATTGTCCAAAAAATAGGATTTTTCCGTTAGGCCTATTTTATCGTTGTAAATCATTTTGTCGACTCAAAACTCCTTCAAAAGGGCCAAAAATGTTAAATACTTGGCTGTAATTAATGTTTATTAGGAGCTAAAAAGAGGTGAGATTAATGAAAGGGTACTTTACTTTTGTACTTCATACCCATATTCCTTATGTAAGGAAGCATGGTAAATGGCCTTTTGGTGAGGAATGGCTTTTTGAGGCTATATCTGAGACTTACATGCCCCTTTTAATGGAATTTGAGCGCTTAAAAAAGAAAGGAGTTAAGTTTCATCTGGTCATCGGGATAACACCAATTTTAGCAGAGCAACTTACGGATGATTACATGAAAAGAAGTTTTGATGAGTACATGGAGAAAAAGCTCAAAAGCATGGAAGAGGATTTAGGGGAATATACAGATGAAAGGCTCAAAAAGTCCATAACTTACATGTTGGATTACTTCACGGAGGTTTATGGGTATTGGGAGCATATAAAAGGGGATATTCTAGGCGAACTCAAGAAACTGCAGAATGAAGGTTATATAGAAATAATAACCTCAGGAGCTACTCATGGGTATCTCCCACTTCTTGAAAGAGATGAGGCTATTGAGGGTCAAATTGCAAATGGTATCCTTACATATGAAAAACACTTTGGGAAGAGGCCAATGGGCATCTGGTTGCCAGAATGTGCATATCGGCCGAAAGGACTATGGAAAAGTCCAAGTACTGGTGAAGTTTTGTGGAGAAAGGGCTTAGAAAAATTCTTGGAAAAATATGGGCTAAAATTCTTCTTCGTTGAAAGTCATTTGATAGATGAAGGCCCAGCAACTAGTGGGTACGGCAAAATACTACCAGCCAAATCTCCAAAATCAACTTTAAGACCATACTTTATTGAAGGGACAGATATAGCAGTTTTTGCCAGAAACAGAGAAACTGGACTTCAGGTGTGGAGTGCTGATATAGGTTATCCAGGCGATTTTTGGTATAGAGAGTTCCACAAGAAGGCTCCAAAAAGTGGAGGACAATATTGGAGGATAACATCAAAGCAAGTGGGACTTGATGCCAAAGAACCTTATGTACCTGAAAAAGCCTTGGAGAGAGTTGAAGGACATGCCAAACATTTTGTGAGTCTCGTTAGATCTCTCCTAGAGAACTATGAAAAAGAAACTGGAGAAAAGGGGATAATAGTTGCTCCCTACGATACAGAACTATTTGGCCACTGGTGGTTTGAAGGCGTAAGATGGATCGGAAGGGTTCTTGAATTCATGAATGAAGAAGGAATAGAAACAACAACTATTTCAAGATTCCTTGAAAACTACCAGAGAGAAAAATATAAAATTGAACTCCCGGAAGGTTCTTGGGGAATGTATGGGACTCATTACACATGGTGGAATCCTGAAGTTGAGTGGATGTGGGGCCACATACACCTCGCAGAGAGGAGAATGGTTGCTTTGGTAAGCAAGTATTTACATGAGGATGGATTTGGAGATAT
>QMUE01000100.1 GCA_003663535.1 Thermococci archaeon | reverse complement strand
CTCGATAGAACTAATTACATGTCTACACTTTCTCACTTGAGAAGGGTCACTTCTCCACTAAGCAGAGAGCAACCCCATTTCGAGGCAAGAGATTTGCACGGTACTCATTGGGGAAGAATATGTCCAACTGAGACCCCAGAAGGGCCTAACTGTGGACTGGTTAAGAACTTATCTCTCATGGCTCAGATTACTACAGCAATTTCTGAGGAAGAAGTGTTTGCATATTTGGAAAGTCTTGGGATCGTGCACATTGAGGAAAGAAGACCAGAACCCGATGATTGGAGAATTTATCTTAATGGGATTCTTGTTGGAACATATAAAGATGGTGTAGAGTTAGTTAATAAAATAAAAACCGATAGGAGAGAGGGAAGGATAAGCGAGGTTATAAATGTCGCGTACTACGAGGATGTTAGGGAGATTTACATCAACAGTGATGATGGTAGAGTCAGGAGACCACTGATTATAGTTGAAAATGGTGTTCCAAAATTAACCAAGGATCATGTAGAGGCAATAAAGAAAGGGACACTTAAGTGGAGTGACTTGATAAGAATGGGTGTCATTGAGTACCTCGATGCTGAGGAAGAAGAGAATGCTTATGTGGCTACATGGCCTTGGGAAGTTACTGAAGAACACACACATTTGGAGATAATGCCTGCCGCTATTTTGGGATTACCGGCGTCGCTAGTTCCATATCCAGAACATAATGCTGCTCCAAGAAATACTTATGGAGCAGGTATGGCTAAGCAAAGCCTTGGGCTTGGTTGGGCCAACTTTAGGATAAGAGTAGACACTAGAGGGCATTTGATGCACTATCCTCAAGTCCCACTTGTTAACTCTAGGATTATGGAAGCAGTGGGATTTGAACAAAGACCTGCTGGTCAGAATTTTATTGTTGCAGTCTTGAGTTATAGTGGATATAACATGGAAGATGCCGTTATAATGAATAAAGCCTCAATTGAAAGAGGATTGGCAAGGTCAACATTCTTTAGAACTTATGAAGCTGAAGAGAAGAAGTATATGGGGGGACAAACAGATAAGTTTGAAATACCAGATCCTACTGTTAGAGGATTTTTGGGTGAGAAATACTATAGAAACCTTGATGAAGATGGAATAGCATTTCCAGAATCAAAAGTTCAAGGAAAAGATGTATTAGTAGCAAGAACCTCTCCGCCTAGGTTCCTCGAGGAGCAAACCAGTTTAGGTGCTGGTATTTTGCAAGGTAGAAGGGAGACAAGTATCACTATGAGGCCCGGTGAAGAGGGTATTGTCGACAAGGTTATTATCACAGAAACAGGGGATGGCACAAAGCTTGTTAAGGTAACAGTTAGAGATCTTAGAATTCCAGAATTTGGGGATAAGTTTGCCTCAAGACATGGACAGAAGGGTGTTATTGGTCTTATAGTTCCTCAGGAAGACATGCCCTGGACAGAAAACGGAATAGTACCGGATCTTATAGTTAACCCTCATGGTATACCTTCACGTATGACTGTTGGACAGCTTATTGAGGCCATAGGTGGGAAAGTGGCATCACTTAAGGGAAGAAGAATAGATGGCACTGCATTCATTGGGGAACCAGAAGAGACGCTTAGAAAGGAACTTGAAGAGCTTGGGTTTAAGCATAGCGGAAGGGAAGTAATGTATGATGGAATCACAGGAAGGAAACTTGAGGCAGATATATTCGTGGGCGTTATTTATTATCAGAGACTTCACCACATGGTAGCTGATAAGCTCCATGCACGTTCAAGAGGACCTGTGCAAGTTCTCACAAAGCAGCCAACTGAAGGTAGAGCTAGGGAGGGAGGTCTAAGATTCGGTGAAATGGAGCGTGACGTACTAATAGGACATGGTGCCTCAATGTTATTGGTTGAAAGATTGCTAGAAGAGAGCGATAAGACGGAAGCATGGGTATGTGAGAGTTGCGGTCATTTAGCAGTCGAAGATAAGCGTAGAGACAAAGTTTATTGTCCAGTATGTGGGGAAGAGGAGAATATAAGCAAAGTAGAAATGAGCTATGCATTCAAGTTATTACTGGATGAGATAAAGGCTATGGGTATTAGACCATCATTAAAACTTAAGGAGAGGGTGTGATAATCATGCACTCAATGAAAAAAGTTATTGGAAGTATTGAGTTTGGTGTGCTTTCTCCTCAAGAGATTAGAAAAATGAGTGCTGCAGAGATAACAGTCCCTGATACCTATTCAGAAGACGGTTACCCAATAGATGGGGGCCTAATGGACAGAAGATTGGGAGTTATAGATCCTAACCTTAGATGTGAGACATGTGGGGCCAATTATAAAGAGTGTCCCGGACATTTTGGCCATATAGAGCTTGCAAGACCAGTTATTCATGTTGGATTTGCTAAAACGATTTACAGAACATTGGAAAGTACTTGTAGAGAATGTGGAAGGATTAAGTTAACGGATGAAGAAATTGAAGACTATCTCGGTAAATTAAATATAAATGAGGCTAGAAAGAGTGAGATTGATGCGTTAATATCAGAGATACACAAAAAGGCAAAAGAAAGAATGGTATGTCCTCATTGCGGAGCTCCTCAATTTTCAATTAAATTTGAGAGACCCACAATATACTGGGAATTGAGGACTGATGAGGAAGGAAACGAATACAGGCACAGAATGATGCCAAGTGAGATAAGAGATAGGCTTGAGAAAATCCCAGATAGGGACTTACCCCTCTTGGGCCTTAATCCGGAAAAGTCAAGACCCGAATGGATGGTTCTTACGGTTTTGCCCGTTCCTCCAGTTAGTGTAAGGCCTTCAATAACACTTGAGAGTGGTATAAGAGCTGAAGATGACCTTACTCATAAGCTTGTAGATATTATAAGAATTAACGCACGTTTGAAGCAAAACATCGAAGCTGGAGCTCCACAACTTATTATCGAAGATCTTTGGGATCTCCTTCAATATCACGTTACCACATACTTCGACAATGAGACTTCAGGTATTCCTCCAGCAAAGCACAAGAGTGGAAGGCCGCTTAAAACCCTTGCCCAAAGACTTAAGGGTAAAGAGGGTAGATTTAGGAAGAACCTTAGTGGTAAGCGTGTTAATTTCTCGGCCCGTACGGTAATTAGCCCTGACCCCATGATAAGTATAAATGAAGTAGGTGTTCCATTAATTGTTGCAATGGAACTTACAGTTCCAGAGAAAGTGACTGAATTCAATGTTGAGAAGCTCAGAAAAATGATCCTTAATGGTCCGGAAAAGTATCCGGGAGCTAATTATGTTATAGACCCACAAGGTAGAAGAATTCGTCTTATGGAGGGCAATATAGAGACAATAGCTGACATGATTGACATTGGGTGGATAGTTGAAAGGCACCTTATGGATGGAGATGTTGTATTGTTTAACAGACAGCCCTCTCTTCACAGAATGAGTATTATGGCCCATAGGGTTAGAGTAATGCCATATAAAACGTTTAGGCTTAATTTGGCGGTTTGCCCACCATATAACGCTGACTTCGATGGAGACGAAATGAATCTTCACGTTCCACAAACAGAAGAAGCTCAAGCAGAAGCTAGAATTTTAATGGAAGTCCAAAACCACATCTTATCTCCGAGATACGGTGGACCAATTATTGGTGGAATTCAGGATCATATCTCAGGAGGGTACCTTTTGACTAGAGAGGGGGCATACTTCACCAAATATGAAGTGGAGCACATGTTAATGTTTGCAGGAGTTGAAGTAAAAGAACTTCCAAAGCCAGACAAAGTTGAGAATGGCATTGAGTATTGGAGCGGAAAGACCGTATTCTCACTTCTACTTCCTGAGAACTTGACGATATGGTACAGGAACAAGCTATGTGATGATCCTTCCCAATGTGAGCCTATTGAAAAGCTTATTGAGGAGAAGCTAATCCCAAGTGAGGAAGAAGTTAGAAAAGTGGCCACAGATGGCTTTGTTTATATTTTAAAAGGTAAGTTATTAAGTGGTGCGATAGACAAAAAAGCTTACGGTAGAGAAGATGGGGAGCTACTTGATATTATAGTTAGAGAGTATGGTGTAGAAAGGGCCAGACAATTCCTTGATCAAGTAACAAAATTAGCAATATGGGTAATCACTCATAAGGGATTCACCACTGGAATAGATGATGAAGATCTTCCGGGCGAAGCTAAGGCTAGAATTAAAGAAATAATAATGGAAGCAGAGGATAAAGTGCAAAGACTGATAGAAGCATACAAAAACGGAGAGTTGGAACCCCTGCCCGGTAAGACTTTGGAAGAAACTCTCGAAAGCAGAATAATGGCTGTTCTATCTGAAGCGAGAGATAATGCTGGTAAAGTTGCTGAGAGATATTTGGGTATGAACAACCATACAGTAATCATGGCCAAAACCGGAGCAAGAGGTAAAATCCTTAACATTACCCAGATGGCAGCCATACTTGGACAGCAGTCTATTAGAGGTAAGAGACTCTATAGAGGTTACAAGAGCAGGGTATTGAGCCATTTTAAAGCTGGTGACCTTGGTGCAAGGGCAAAAGGTTTCATCGTTAACTCATATAAGAGCGGTCTAACACCCCAAGAATACTTCTTCCATGCAATGGGTGGTAGAGAGGGTCTCGTTGATACTGCAGTTAGAACGGCCCAAAGCGGTTATATGCAACGTAGACTTATAAATGCTCTACAAGACCTCAAAGTAGATTATGATGGAAGTGTGAGAGATCCAACAGGAATTGTGGTTCAGTTCAGGTATGGTGAAGATGGTGTAGACCCAATGAAGAGTTGGGGTGGAAGGACAGTAAATATTGATAGAATTGTGACAAGAACATTGATAAAACTCAGGGAGAAGGGGTGATAATCATGGTATCACAGTCAACTATCAAGAAACTTGTGGAAAAGAAGGCCTCTAGCTTGCCAGAAAGATTGAGAGAGGAATTGTTTGAGAAGTTGATACACTATAGCGGGAAATATAAACTAAAGAAAGCTGAGATAGAAGCAATAATTGACGAGGTAGTTCAAGAATATGAGCAAGCCTTGGTAGAACCGGGAGAAGCTGTGGGCACTGTAACAGCTCAATCCATAGGCGAGCCCTCTACACAGATGACACTTAACACTTTCCACTATGCTGGTGTTGCGGAAATTAACGTTACGTTGGGTCTTCCCAGAATTATTGAAATAGTGGATGCTAGGAAAAACCCCTCAACACCAATTATGACAGTTTACTTGGATGAAGAACACAGGTACAGCAGTGAAAAGGCCCGTGAGGTCGCAAAAAGAATAGAAGGAACTACTCTTGAAAGTTTGGCAAGGAGTATGACTCTGGATATACTTAACATGGAATTTGTAGTGGATATAGACCCAGAACGTCTAGAGAAAAGCGGCTTGACCATGGAAAAGATTCAAGCAAAAATTGAGCGGTCATTTAAGTCTGCTGAAATTGAAACAGAGGGAACTACTATAATAATTAGATTGAAAAAAGCTAAGAATGTTTCAACCCTTAGAAGACTTGCCGATAAAGTTAAAAAGCATCGTTTAAAAGGACTCTCAGGCGTAGGGAAAACAGTTATCAGAAAGGAAGGAGATGAATACGTTATCTACACCGAAGGTTCAAACTTTAAGCAGGTACTTAAAGTTCCGGGTGTCGATCCTACGAGAACAAAAACAAACAACATTCACGAAATAGCTCAAGTGCTTGGTATCGAGGCTGCGAGAAATGCGATAATTGAAGAGATAGTTAACACAATGCAAGAGCAGGGTCTTGAAGTTGATGTGAGACATATTATGCTCGTCGCTGATATGATGACCCTTGATGGTATTGTGAGACCCATTGGAAGGCATGGTATTGTGGGTACAAAAGCAAGTGTGCTCGCAAGGGCAGCATTCGAGATTACAGTTCAACATTT
>QMUE01000099.1 GCA_003663535.1 Thermococci archaeon | reverse complement strand
TTGCAGCAGCAAGCCTCAATGTAATTCCAGTGATAATTGGAGCGGCGATTATTATAGGACTCAGACTATTTGTGAAAAAGACTGGGAGTTAACCTCTTTTACTTTTTCCAAATCAAAGTACCTAGATAAAGTCATCAAACTATACATGAAAGGCTTCAATTATAGACAAATCGGCAGAACACTCGAAATCGCCTATGTAACAGCTTGAGAAACAGCTCAAAAATCACAGAAGCAGTTTACAAGCCAAAAGTCCTCATAGTGAATCATATTACTTTTGGATCGAGGAAGAGTATTGAACGTTAGTTTGCTCTTAAGGAGCAGACAAGCGTTCCTGAAACAATTTCAGGAGTAGTGATTGAGAAGGTTCAAAGGCTTTGTTTTTTCTGTTTGCTTTGGTGTTGAATGGATTCGAGGAGCAATACTGCCATTATTCTAACAGTATCCCTAAAATTATGGAAAGAATTATATATTTCACCATTGTAGTGTATTAATGGTGAACATAATGTTGAAACATTACCCAAAAGAAGTGGCAAGATATGACATCCGAAGTAAGCCTGGTAGTAAAGAAAAGATTTTAGATCGGGTTGCAAAAGCAGCATATGATAATGATAGGGCATATGAAGGTTGTGCAAGATGTGTACTTGCAGCACTTCATCACCACCTTCATCTTACCGATGATGAGCGAGAGTTTAAGGGTGCATTAAAAGCCAGTACAGGTCTTGCTGCAGGGATTGCTCGAAAGGGAGAAACTTGTGGTGCTCTTATAGGTGCCATTATGGCGGTGGGCTTAGTAGAGGGTACTGAGCACTTGGATGATTTTAATGGCTATGTAAAAACTATGGAAGCAGCGACGAAAGTGTTTGATGAATTTAAAAAACACTTTGGAACAGTAAAGTGCTTTGAAATCCAAGAAAAACTCCTTGGAAGACACTATGATTTTTGGAAAGATGAAGATGCTGAAGCATGGTATAAAGATGGAGGGCTTGATGTCTGTCCAGGTGTATGTGCAATAGCAGCGAGGATAGCTGCGGAAGTTATATTCACTTTACAAAAAGAAGAAGATAAGATGTAAATAACATATTAAGAGTTATTTCTCTTATATCTAAGGGAAGTTAGGGGGTGTATCTTATGGAGTTGGAGAGTATTCATGAGAATGCGAAGAGGCTTATGGAAATTTTGCGTTTGCGTACACCACCATTAGCTATTAAAATGCTGAAAAGCGAAGCGGAAATCCCACCAAATGCAGTAAGACCCTTAAGGAGTATGAGTCACCACTTAGACCTTTGCCAAGCTTTTGCAATGTCACGATGGGGTGGAAAAACCATTGCCATGCTAAAAGAAGACATGTGGTGCTTCGAGCCAGTCGTAGGGTACGGGTTAGCGGAACCACCACAAGAATTTTTAGATGGAGAGAACAGGTACCCCTTCTCCATAATGACTCGCGAAGCCGCCAGAAAATGGGCTCACTCATTCCCCCGCTTAAAAGTAGGAGAGTATGTTGGAATCCTATCCTCCCCCTTAGTGAAGTGCACTTTTAAACCAGACTTATTCATCACTTACTGTGATCCATCACAATTAACTCAACTTTTGATAGCAAAAAACTGCATTGATGGTGAGGACATCACTTGCAGGTTAGGAGGGCATGCTGCGTGCGTTTACGCTGTTGTTCCAGTACTGCAGAATAAACAGTGCGTAGTTGCTTCCCCCTGCAGGGGGGACAGACGCATTGCAATGACCCAGTATAATGAAATAATATTCTCAGCACCCATAGAAATGCTGAAAGAATTCGTAAAAGCACTCGAATACTTAGAAGAGCACGAGTGGGGTTACCCATGGATGTTCGAATTAAAACCAGAGCGCGAACTCTCTAACAATTACGCAAAAATCGGGGAGAAAATGGGGTTAAAGTATAACAAGTAGTATATCTCACTTGGGGTCACTAATATCAAAGTGCGATCTTATTTCTCTTTTTTACTGAGATTTTGGTAATCGCTCATCTAGGTATTTTGGCTGATGTTGGTTCTGAGAACCATCCTCACCTGTTATTCAGTGTCAATGCTAGAAAGTCCAAATAACCCTGCAACCACCTGACACTGGCACTACGATACTTCCTCAGATAAGCCCTCAGAAAACTGTGCCTGTTTCCACAAGTATTAACGTGAACCTCGCCACGTGCAAACTTCTTCCCAGAATGATTAACCCACTCATGAGAACTGATAACATTCCCCAATCCTCCTTCAGAGAATCATAAGTGGATACTTGTCAGTAAAGACCTTCAGTCCTCCCACAATTAAATTCCCAACCCGCTGCTTGAACTTCTGGGGAAACTCTCTTGGTAATGTACCTACTAGCAATCTCCCTAACTGGATGGTTCCACAAGAACCTAAGAAAAGAGGTTAGGGCTATTATTGGCATAATAGGGCTTGCCGGTGCCACACTCCACGTAGCGCCAATAGGCTTAGGTGTTGCTGTAGTTGTTGGGCTTAAGTTATTTGGAGAAAAACTTAGGGGTTGACCCCTTCTTTTGCCTTTTGTAATTCCTCAACTATTGTCTGAGTTAAGTTCTGGATGTTTTGAGCCGCATTTATTATCGTCCTTCTAACCATTTGAACCACTACAAAAACTATTATTAACACAATAGCTATCATCATCAAATATTCAATAGCTGCCTGAGCATTTCTTTTCATTTTCATCCCCCGAGTGCATGAGCTATCTGCCTTGCTACAAATCCCGAAGCAATGATAAACCCAACAGCAACGCCCACAGTTATCACAACAAACTCCACCAATTTATCTAAGATATACATTAACATTTTCTTCTCTTGCTCATTCATATTAATCACCATGTTAAAAATAACTATCAAAGGACCTAATAAATGTTTAGTTAAAAGAAAGATAGTTAGTAAAGCATCACCTCGAAACCAAGCTCACTTAATAAATCAGCAAGTTCTTCACTATTCACATAAACCAAAAGATGGTGGTTTCCAAGAGTTCCATCTATGAAGTCCCCTGCTTCCTCAATTTTAAGCTTCATTTGAGTTCTGCACCGATATTCACTCCTTTCTTGCCCTACCACTTCAACTCCTGCAACTACAGCTTTTCTTCCTCTGATTTTTAATAAAGAGGCCCTTCCTTTTGGGAGGCTTACAGCAACTCCTACACCTTTTCCACTTTCAAAGTGTGATCTTAAAATATAGTTGGCAATTAACGGGGCAGTACAGTGAGCCAAGATTATATGATTCTCTCCATAATCTGCTATGTTACCCATAAAAGCTGGTTTGTCAAAGAATCTTCTCACTATAAGCATCCCCAATAGAGAATTTAACTCCCCTTCACATGCGGCTGGAATTCCCTCTGCATTCAACATTGCCAATGCCAAACAGGGAGTTGTATTAAGTTTGTTAAGCATTTCAAAGCAACCTATGGCAAAGCCATCTAACTTATAATCCTGGATTATTTTCTTTAAGGCTACATATATCCTGCCAGTTTTAACAAGATCTTCTCTTTGAGGTTCTTTAATATCCATTGCTTTTGTAACTATACCTTCTACAGCTTTCCAACCTTCAACCTCAGTTGTAGCATCGTAGTACTCGTAGAATTTTTTTAAGCTAATGTGGACATATGGGAGATTGAATTTTTCGTTTATTAACCACGTTGATGTCCTCCCGATAAGTCCTAACCTAATATTCAGAAACTTATTAAACAACTCCTTCATATCATCATACCCTAAAATTGCAGCTTTCAGTTCGTCAAAACTCTTCACAAGCGCTGCTGGTATTAGAAGATCCCTAAAATACTCCCTAAGTTCTATTGCCGCAGCAATTGAGTTATTAGAAGAATCTCCAAAAAGAACTATTGGCTTTCGATAATAAGCAAACTCTTTGAGAGCATTTTCAGTACCCCCTGTTAGTGGGTAAAGAACGATAATATCCACTTCTTTAAAGTCCACTTCCCTAGTATCTGATTTTGAAGATACAAAAAGTCCCCCTTCTATCTCAAACTCGTTTGCAAGCCTCATCAGAAACTTGGAGGCTTTCTTCTCGAATGCTTTTGGATTCGCTATTTCGCTAATTCCAAATACTACTCCTACTTTCATTTTAATAACCTCCAACATCTTAACAGCTAAATGGAATTTAAGGTTACCGTTTTAAGGTCTGAGATATAATAATAGAGCGTGATAAAAAATGATTCGCTTTATCCTTGATACAAGTATTTTTGTAAACCCTGAGATCAGAAATAGGTTTGGGGATAATCCCACAGAAGCCATGAAAAGTTTTTTAGAATATGCTGAACGTCTTTTTGGAAGAGTTGAGTTTTATATGCCTCCTGGAATTTATAAGGAAGTCGGCCATTTTGTGGAATTAGAGGAGGTCTCCCCAGATATAGAGCTATATATTGTTAAAAAGCCCCCCAATGTTCATGATATTAAGATCCCGGCTTTTGTTGTTTATGAACTTATTGAGGATATAAGAAGAAGAATTGATAAAGGACTTAGAGTCGCAGAAAAGGCAGTTAGAGAGGGTGTAGTAGATAGTCAGAACGTAAATACAATAATACAAAAACTTCGGAGAAATTATAGAAAAGCTTTAAGAGAGGGAATAGTTGATAGTAAAGAAGACTTTGAGCTTATATTACTTGCCAAAGAACTGGACGCCACAATAGTCTCCGCAGATGTTGGTATTCTAACATGGGCCCAGAAAATGGGTATTAAATGGATCGATGCTGCTCGGTTCAAGGAAGTTCTAGATGAGTTAATAGAAAAGGTCTGAACTTTTTCCAAACTAACCTCTTGGAATTAAAAGGCATGTTTATGAAAGAATTAGAGAAGAATCAAATTTGTTCTAGAAGTTTCTTTCTCTTTTCTTCATACTCCTCCTGAGAGAGCACCCCATATCATAGAGTTCTTTGAGCTTTTTAAGTTTTTCAAGCGGATCTTCTTGTTTAATTGTGGTTTTCCTTGGTTCCATTCGTATCCCCCTACTCACGATTTCTCTTGGCTTATGAATTATCCACTCTTCATTCATTAAGTGTTTCTTTCTCTCAATTAAAACCGGTTCACAGCAATTTCGTTTAGTGCATCCCTTATGGCCCCTATTGCTTTTTTTGCTTCCTCTTTATCCATTCTTGGTAGTACAATTTCACTTCCATCTTCCCTTTTGATTAGAAATTCAGAATAGAGCTTTCCAACTTTGGTATAAACTAGTTCAAGTTTCTCATATGGTATCGCTGTTAGTTCATATCTCCCCAGAATTTTCTCATCTACATAATCCTTCTATCAGTTACCACAAGCCACTTAGGCTTTGCTTCAAGACTAAATCTCTTCCTTATTGCATAGAGAACATTTTCATCTGGGGCAAGGTTTTCCAAGACTCCTTTCGGAAGTTTTTCTTTCATACACTCTCACTATTTTACATTTTAAGAATATATAACCTTGTCCGTTGCTTTCCTAAATTAATAAAAGAAAATAAATAGAAAATTCACTTTTCCATCCCTGCTCTCCTTCCAGCTATAACATTCAATATGTTCCAATATTTGTCAAAATTAACTGAAACAAAAGGTAAAATCGGAATCGGAAATTATATTACCCCAAGATACCCAATGAGTGAACTACCCCGGCCTTACGGGCGGGGCTTCGTGAGAGTTCATTCGACGTCCCGTTACCGGTAGCCTCACTCTCACAGGCCGGTTCACGCGGCCACTACCCCCTATCCTCCCGGAATCAGGGGCTACTTTACACCAACCCTTACGGGTTGTCCAGCCTTACGGCTGTTACGAGGTCATTATATTCTGCATCCTCAGAGTATTTAAACCTTATCCACTCCCCTCCCCTTTCGGAAGGAGTCTTGCAAGCAACAGGGAGATAAAGTTTATTATACCAAATAACTTAACTTATGGTTAGGTGATTTCATGAATTTTGAAGAGAAAGTTC
>QMUE01000098.1 GCA_003663535.1 Thermococci archaeon | reverse complement strand
TTTAGAGCTGAGATTAGGGATTGGATAAATGAAATGGAGGAGAAGCATCCGGGCACCAAGTATCAGATCTTGAGGAGCTATGATAAAATGTTCCCCTTACTAGCTAAGGCCTATGCCAACAGAGACCTTAATCGATGCAAAATCTGTGACCAACCTACAACAGGAGAGATATGCAAGGCTTGCAATTTTAAGCTTCAGGTCCAGAGTAAGGCAAAGGAAAAGGGGATTAGCTTTAGAATTGAGTGATCTTCCCATAAATTGGAATTTTTTGACTGCATTTTGGGCATCTATTGCCTTTTTCTAAATTCCATTTTAGCACTCTATATCCCGAGCGTATTATCAGCTTTTCACCACATGTAGGGCAATATGTGGTTTCGTGCTTAACTGAACCGATATTTCCGACATACACATAGTTTAAGTTGTATTCCTTCTGTGCGATTTCTTTTAACTTCAACAATTTTTTTACTGCTGTGGGTGGTTCTTTCCAGTAGTTCATTGGATAATAACGGTTTATATGAAGAGGAACGTCTTCTCCAAGCATTTTTGAATGCATGTTGAATATCCAACGGTAGCATTCTTCGAAATCGTTGGTCCTTGTAATCACGAGGTAAACCATTTCAACGTGGACCCCTAAGTTTAGGGCCTCTTTTGCATTTCTAAAGACCTTTCTGTGATCTACAGTACTTAAAACCTTCATTTCGGGACAGCCTTTGATATCTATGCTGAAACCAGAAGCTCCGCTTTCGATAAGTCTTCTTAGGGCTTTAGTGGTAAAATAACCATTCGTTACCAAGCAACTGTAGAGGCCTCTCCTCCCTGCTAACTCAAAGGTATCGAGGAGGTAGGTATAAAGGGTAGTGGGCTCATTAAAACTCGCGCAAAGGCCATCATCCCCGCTTCTTAGGGCCAAGTCTACAAGTTTCTCTGGAGGGATCTCTCTAGTATTTTCCGGCAGCTCGGAGAAGCTTAAATGATAATTCTGGCACCATGGGCAGTAAAAGTTACACCCAAAGCCAGAAAAAGTTAACGCAGTTGAATTTGGGTAGTAGTGGAAGAAGGGCTTTATTTCAATTGGTCTGCTTTCAACTGTGCTTAGCTTTCCATACCCTATATGCACCAGCTTTCCCTCTAAATTAATGTAGTTCCTGCATATCCCCTTTTTGCTCTCTTTTATCGAGCATCTTCTCTCACAAACGAGGCACTCAATAGCCTCGTTGTGTTTTTCATAAAGGTTTTCAACTCTCATCAAGGGATTTTTGAGTTTAATCGGCTTAAGGTTTTCTCTGAAATTCGGAGAGACATCATGCTATAAATAGGAGATATATTATTTCAAAGATGTGAACTACCCCGCCCTTACGGATGGGGTCTCTCCAATTGGATAAAAGAACTCGTAAAGAACCACATACTTGGAAATCCCACTAAGTTGGTTATAATGTTTTACCTCGTAAAAACCTCGCTCTTCAGGGCGGGGTAGGTCACTTAAGGATTTGCTTGGAGTGCTGGAAATGACTCCACGTAATCTGGATTCTCATTTGAAACCTCTTGAAAAAGCAGGAGATGTGAAGCTCAAAAAAGTTCTTTCCGATAGATCCAGAACTGCAGTGGAAATAACTCAGAAAGGTGCTCAAGAGACTGGAAAGTATTTTAGATTACTTCGAGAGCTTCTAAATGGAGTCTAATGTTCCTCATCAGCTTTTTTCTTAAGCTCTCTAATTCTTTCCAACCTGTATTCTTCAACAAGTCTTAGGAACTCTTGAACTTCTTTTTGCTTCTCTTCTTCTTTCCATTGATTTAATTTTTCTTCTATAGCTTTTTCAAGCTCTTTTCTATCTACTATGGCGAATTCATCCACTCGTTTTACTTCAATTTCACCTTCATAGAGGACTGGAATTTTATTCTCTTTTAATACTTCATAAATAACATTAGGTAGAGGTTTTGCACTTATTATGGCTTTTACTCTTTTTTCTGATATATGCTCTCCTATGCTTCTGCCAGCACCGGCGGGATTAAGAATGTAAAGGACATCATCTCTTTTGATACTAGTGGAGCGTTCTAACTCTTCTAATTCTTTCCAAGTTAAGTTTTCAATGACCTTAATTGGCACAGCGCTTCCTTTAAGCTCGAGAAGATGCATCCTCTTTGTTAGGACCAGATCTTTGCTTAGTTTTTCTATGATTGATTTTGCTTCTCTTAATTCTTTTTCGAGATATACTATTCTCTTTTCTTTTGCTTCTATCTCTTTGGTTCTGAGTATTTTTTCTCTAATTTTCTCATCGTATGTAGCAATTTTAGTTTCTAAATTTTCAATGATTTTTCGTTGTTCTTCAATCATGGCTCTTAGTTCTTGATTTTCTTTCTCTAGAAACTCGATGGTTTTCTCAAGTTCTTTTATTTTCTCGAGATATGGGCCAAGATCTAGAGAGGCCTCTTTCTCTTCTGCTGCTCTGATTTCTTCTTTTGGTTTTTCTTTTTCTTTGACCTTTAATATGGCCTCTCCCAAGTTATATCCCTGTACGACAAGGGCTTTTATCTCTTCTCCCTTTCCTCCAATCTCCAACTCTTTAAGTTTTGCGTCTATATGGTCAAGTTTCGGTTTTAAACGTAGATATGCCTTATAGGCCGCTGTTAGGGCGTCTCTTTGATGATCATCTTCCACAGTTACTCCAAGGTTTCTTAAAAGTTCGTTCTTTTCTTCTACCTTTAGGCTCTCTCTTGGTACAAAAAGGAGGGCTTTGAAGGATCGGGCTATTTTTTCTACTAATCCTGGAGCTGGATTTACGTCAGTAGAAATTATTATGGGGTGTCCGATTTCACTTATAAACTTAATCACATCACTTATAGCCATGTTTCGCTCGCTGTATGTCGTCAATACCTGCCCATTGAGGTCTAAAGCGGCAATTCCTACTGTTATACCTGGATCAAGGCCGACTATAACACTTTTTCTTTCTCTTATTGCACGTTCGCTTTTTAGTGGGACAAACTCAAAGGTTTTTCTCTCAACAGGTCGTATCCGGACTTCAACATCCCCTCCACGCATGGGTTTTATTAATCCTGCAAGTTCTTCTCTAGATGCATATACTCTGAACTCCCCTCTTTCTAAGCCTTGATCTTTTTCTTTGATCTCTATATCAAAGGGAATGTTGGCTTTTTTTAGGCTCTCTTCAATCTCTCTCACTTTATTTTGTATCAAATTATGCACTCTTCTTCTATAACGATCTTGGCTCCAACCACCTTTTCCTTGACTTCTCCCTCTTGAAACTTTGATAATGACTTCATCTTCAAAGGCCAAGACCTCATAACCAATCCCCTTGGCGGCTAGGAGAGCACATACTTTTGCTTCTTCATAAGGATTAAATTTATCTCCAACTCTAATTCCATGTTCCTTGGCCAGCCCCCATAAGGGTCTCTGCTCCCCAGGTCTACCAGTTATTTGCACGATTTTCGTTCCTTGTGGAAGAGCGCGTATGAATTTTCTTAAATACTCTCCAAGCTCATGTATGTTGTCTGTGGCAACTATGTCTGGTTTTTTGGCTCGTATGAACCTGATAAGCCTATAGAAAGTAAACTCTCCATGTTTGATGAGTTTTCCATTAAACCAACTAACCACGGCAAAGCGTTTTGGTTCTTCACTGATTATATCAATACCAACGACTAGAATAGGCATCACCTTTTGGAGACTCTCACACTGTTTTCATATTTGGAAAAAGGGTTTTAAAGCTTGTTGCAAACTTTGGTTATAGAAAAGCTTAAATATTCATTTGTACACAACATTGTATAAGGGGTGACCAAAGATGATGCTCATACTAGATTCTTATTTTAAGAATTTTCCGGCAAGAAGGAAGGTTGCAGAATTCCTTTTTGAGACTGGTTTAAGTGTGAAAAATGGTAAGATATATCTGAGAGAAGTGGAAGTTCCAATAAGTGAACTTTCCCGTGTAATTGGGGTTAATAGAAAGATAATCTACCACACTATTGAATACATAGAAAAGACATATCCATTAAAAATGGTATTTGAAAAATTAAATCCTCTCCCAAGTTTGATAACAATGGCGCCGATTATGGGGTGGGAAGTGCTAGAAATAGAGCTTGAAAAGAGGGATTACCCTTTTGCACTTTCAGAGCTCATGAGGTATCTCAATGAAAATAATGTTCAAGTTATGGAAATATTTAGCCGAAACTTAATACAAGAGGAAGCTAAAGCTTACATAGTTATAGACGGTACTTTACCAGTAGAAGTCTTTGTGAAGGTAAAAGACATCCCTGGATTTAGAAAACTTGTTCTTCACACTCCTGAAAAGACCAAAGAAAGGCTTGTCTGTAGCTATTGTGAGGTTAAGTATTGTCCCAAGAAAGTGGTTATAGAAGGCTTGAATACTGAGGATTAACCTACAACTCTGAATCCCCTTTCCCCTTTTGGGGGTTCCCAACTGATTTTCACTCTTGTGACACGGGCCCAAGCTGGTCCTTGGTGGGCCCAGCCGATTAGAGCTTCCACTCTTTCTTTTTCACCCTCAATCACAGCTTCTACGCTACCATTGGGAAGATTTCTTACCCATCCATTGACACCTAGTTTTTTTGCCTCTCTTTGCATACTCCACCTAAACCCGACTCCTTGGACCCGTCCATATATTTTCAAATGTGCCCTCACTATTTCCATTAATTCTCCCCATTAAGAAATAGCCTAACATAAAATTTAAGTTTATCTTACGCTAATCCTCATTGGGGGAAGAACATGAGTGAGATGATACTCGTTTATACAACATTCCCTAATTGGAAAAGTGCTGAAAAAATTACGAGGGAACTCTTGGAAAGAAAACTAATAGCTTGTGCTAATTTGAGGGAACACAAAGCCTTTTACTGGTGGCAAGGACAAATTGAAAATGACAATGAGATTGGAGCACTATTAAAGACAAAAGTTGACCTCTGGAGTGAGCTTAAAGATGTTTTGAGAGAGCTTCATCCATATACTGTTCCTGCTATAATAAGAATAGATGTCGATCACGTCAATAAAGAGTACTTAAACTGGCTGTTAGAGGTAACAAAATGATTAGGAAAATAAAGCCCCAAATAAGAGTCATTGGCTTTGATGACGGCACTTTTTCTTTTAAATCCAAGATTAAGCGAGATAAGACTATTCTGGTTGGAGTCATTATGAAAGGTTCTCAAGATGTCGTTGGAGTTGTAACAAGATGGATTGAAGTTGATGGAAGAGATGCAACGGAAAAAATGATCGAGGCCATAAACAGTTCCCGCTTTAAGGATCTGAGAATTATAATGCTCAAGGGAATAACTTATGCGGGGTTTAACGTAGTTGATGTTGAAGAGCTGAGCAGAGAGACGCGACTGCCCGTAATAATAGTGATAAGAAAAAGACCTGACTTGCAGGCTATGGAAAAGGCTTTAAAGAAACATTTCTCAGATGCGGAGGAGAGAATAAGCCTCTTACACAAAGCTGGCAAAATAAAAGAGTTAATCCCCGGGAAGTTGTATTATCAGGCTATTGGAGTTTCTTATGACCAAACCGAAGAAATAATAAGATTAACTCAAAAAAGTTCTTTAATTCCTGAGCCTTTAAGATTGGCCCATATGATAGCGTCTGCAGTTATGAGTGGGGAATCCAAAAAGGAATAGGGCTCTTTTTTGGTAAGATGATATAAATCAAATGTTATGTCGTCTCTGATTATAGGATACCAAACCTTTATATATTCATTGATAGGTATAATTGAATGGCGGCGGACTAGGCTGGGGGGTTCGGCGTCCCCTGGAACCCGAAACCGTCGATATGCGGGGGCTGAAGCCCGGGGGGCGGTTCCTGAATCCAGCGGCGGAAGCCGGGAGGAGTCATGAGCCCTTGTCCCACGGGGCCGGCGGTGGGAGAGGTGGAGCTGAAGGGCTCCGCTAACTCCCTTTGCCCGCTGAACCCCGCGAGGCCCGGAAGGGAGCAGCGG
>QMUE01000097.1 GCA_003663535.1 Thermococci archaeon | reverse complement strand
TCAGATTGTTATCTACATACAGGATGAACTTTTTCCCTTCTACGCCTTTTGCTTGCTTGATGCCTCCAAGATCTCTTCCATGTGCGATAATTATTTTAACGTTTTCAAGGAGCTCTGGGTACTCTTCCAATGCGTGTTTGATGACATCAAGGTTAGTCCCATACCTGTCCCCACCATACCACCTTACATGCGTGATTCCTAGGTCGTTCAAGTCAGTTTCGTAATCTCTTGGAACAGCGTCTGGGCCTCCTATGATTATGACTTTATCTGGAGCGTAGCTCATTATTTCTGCACTTACATTCGTGTCGTAGACTCCCCAGGGTGTCATGACAACTGTTGCACTTAGGACATCAGCGAGATCTTCTGCAAGGGCCGAATCGGCTTCATTATCACTTACTAATACAACTATTGAAAGATTTGTGTCTGCTTGTGAGAGTGGTACTATACTAACTAAAAGCAATATGCCAAACAACCATGCAAACACTTTTTTCACTACCATGGCTTATCACCTCAGTTATAATTAATGGATAACTACTATTTAAGCTTTTTTCATGAAATCGTCTTGTTTAGTTTTTGTTTGTTCACTTATCTCCTCCGAGAAAACTTTTTAGTGTTAAGAAAGTTAAAAAAGGTTTAAAATCGTTTATCTTTGTTCAAATACTTCTTTAAAAAGCTTTTCGGCAAATTGGGAAAGTTTGAGCCCTTCTTGTTTAGCAATTTTTGTAAGGAGTTTTTGAGCATTAGTGCCATATTGGCAGGCCTTTTTCTCCCTGTATGCAACTTCCTTGGGAAGGCCAAATTCAAGAGCAACTTCTCTTAAAATTGCTTTTCTGATTCCGTTGTTGATTTTATATTCCTTAGGCGCTCTGAGGCCGGTTCTAACTAAGTTAAGGTCCAAGAAAGGAAATCTCCCTTCCACACCATTAAGCATGGCAATCTTATCATCTCTTGCAAGGTTTTTCTCCCCCATCTTAATTAGATCTTTTTCCATAAGTGAGGGGTTAGTGATGTATTTTGCATATCCACCAAAAAGTTCATCGGCCCCTTGGCCACTTAGAATAATTTTTGTCCCATCTTCAGCTGCAAGTTTTGTTGCAAAATACATTGGGATTCCTATTGCGAGGTTCATGGCATTTGGTTCTTCTACTGCGAACATAACGGGATAAATAGCTTCTTTTACCTTCTCTAGATCAAATACATATTCTTTTAGTGTTAAGTCCAGTTGCTCACTAACTTTTCTAGCCCATTCTAAGTCGGGACTTCCCTCAGCCCCTGCAGTGTAAAGTATAACTTCCTTTGAATATTTTTTCGCAAGGAGGGCAATTAAGGAACTATCCAGACCTCCAGAAAATAGTACTCCCACCCTTTTACTACTTCTTAGCTTTGTGGAATAATCTAAACCCTTTTGGATGCCTAGTTTGGCTTGTTCATAATTGAATAATTTTCCTTTTAGTTCTAGAGGATTTAAAAGCTCAAGAGCCTCGATTCTACTTGCAGAAATTTTTATAAGTGTTCCTGGTTTTACAGGAATTGCGGTTTCTCCTATTTTCCATAATACTTTCTTTTCAGAGGCAAAAAAACCGTTTGGGGAATAATATAACGGCCTAATCCCTATTGGATCCCTAAAGAGGTAAATATTTTCCTTATCGGAAAATGCAACTGCATAATCACCGTTAAGAGCCATCATTAATTCACTTACAGCTTGAGATATGGGTTTATTCATCTCAATCAAAAACTCTAAGAAACGTAAAATCACCTCGGTATCCACATCACTTTCAAATTCAACTCCCTTACTTTCCAGAAATCCTCTTATCTGTTTGTGATTGTAGATTTCGCCATTATGAACCAGGACAAATTCATTGTAAAAAGGTTGAGTGAAGGATTTCGAGCCAGTCATAGCAAGACGACACTGTAAGAGCCCAATATTCCCATCGGGGATTTCATTCACTTCAGAAAAGTCTTCACTTTTTAATATTCCTCTATTAGTCCAAACCCCAAAGGAATCTCTTCCTCTATGCTGGCCGGATTTTATCATCGTTATTAATTTGGATTTTATATTTTTGTCTCTCCCTCCCGCTATTAGGCACATTTTTCTCACCGGCTTTTTTAAGTAAGAAGAAGCTAAAAACTTTCCTTGTTTTTCCCTGTAAAAGGGTTCACTTTTGCAACTCATGAATGAACGAAAATTTGTTGGGAGTGGGATTTGTTGAATTTGGATTGATTCACAGATATGATAATGTTCATGAGCCCTGACCTCCTCCCCGTCCTGAAGGGTGAGGCTTTCAAAAGAAAATGTAATTTTGAGATCTTTAAATTCATTCTCCTCTTTCAAATCTTTGTGCAAGCTCAATTATTGCTTGACTTGCTTTTGTTTTTGGGTTATATATTACAACTGGTACTCCTTCTAGAGTTGCTTCTCTAACTGTTGAGTCCTCTGGAATAACTCCTAAAAGGGGAAACTCCATTAGATCTTCTGCTACGTCGGGAGAGATGCCATTTTTTTGTGATTCATACCGGTTGAGAATGAATCCCAAAACTTTTTTACCGGCTTTCTTTAGGATCGCTCCTACTTTCATTGTGTCGCTTATACTGGCTATATCTGGATTTGTTACTAGCACTATTTCTTCCCCGCCAAACATAACACTCAAAGCATCCATTTGCAATCCTGCAGGACAGTCTATGATTACATAGTCAAAATCCTCTTTTATTTTAGGAATGATTTCAGGGAAGTTTCGAGGATCAGCTTTGGCTACGTGTTCCCAATCAAGGGCCCCAGGAATTAAATATACGAACTCATATCTGGTAGCGTGGATTGCCTCCTTAATCTCTATCTCTCCCATTAAAGCGTCATGAAGAGTCTTGCTTGTGTCATCTACGCGAAAATATAAGGTTAGATTTGCCATGGTTAAATCTGCATCCACAGCACAGATTTTTTTTCCCAATAGGCCCAAGGCTATGGATAAATTGCCTACTAATGTTGTTTTTCCTGTTCCACCTTTACCGGAGGCTACTGCAATAATTCTTCCCATGATCCTTCCCCCAATAAAATTCTCCTAAACCTTTATGAACTTTTACCAAAAGGTTATAAACAGAGAGGTTAAGTTGAGGCGCCGTGAGGGGTGAGAAAAATGAAAGTATTTGTTGCTGATACGAGTGTAATAGTGGATGGGAGGCTGACACAGTATTTAGATGGAATTAATGAGAAAGTTAAGGTGGTTATTCCAGAAGCTGTTGTGGCTGAAATAGAACATCAGGCTAATGAGGGGAAGGCTATTGGGCATACTGGATTAGAAGAATTAAAAAAGCTTAGAAATTTAGCTGAAAATGAGAAAATTCTTCTGGAATTTTATGGTGAGAGACCAGACCTCTGGCAAATCAGGAGAGCAAAAGCGGGGGAAGTTGACCATATAATAAGAGAAGTAGCCAGAGAACTAAATGCTATTCTCATAACAGGTGATCAAGTACAGAGGGATGTTGCAATAGCGAAGGGTGTTGAGGTAATCTATCTTGAAGCTAAAAAAGAGATAAAACACCGTCTTGAAGACTTTTTCGATGAGTATACTATGAGTGTCCATCTAAAGGGAGGTATAACGCCCTTGGCCAAAAAAGGAAAACCTGGTCAGTGGAGGCTTGTCCCTATTAGAGATGAGGGACTCGTGGATGAGGAACTTGAGAAAATTGCTGATGATATTGTTGAAAGAGCTAGGAGGGATCCGGAGTCATTTATAGAGCTTGATGAACCAGGGGCAACAGTGGTGCAGTTAAGGAATTACCGCATAGTCATAGCAAAACCTCCATTCGCTGATAGGATAGAGATTACTGCAGTCAGGCCAATAACCAAGCTGAGTATTGAAGATTATGACCTCCCAGAAAAGCTTTTGGAACGCTTAACCGACAAAGCAGAGGGAATAATAATAGCAGGTGCTCCAGGAGAAGGAAAGACAACTTTTGCGCAGGCGTTAGCCGAATACTACGCTTCTATGGGTAAGGTCGTCAAAACCATGGAAAAGCCAAGAGACCTCCAAGTAAGTGAGGAAATAACCCAGTATACTGCACTTGGTGGGAGAATGGAAAAAACAGGGGACGTACTCCTCCTTGTAAGGCCAGATTATACGATATTTGATGAGATGAGAAAGACAAGCGACTTTAAGATTTATGCTGATCTAAGGCTGGCTGGAGTAGGAATGGTAGGTGTTGTACATGCTACAAAGCCTATAGACGCTGTCCAAAGGTTCATTGGGAGAGTAGATCTTGGAATGATCCCACAAATAGTTGATACAGTAGTATTCATCAAGGCTGGAAATGTGGATAAGGTTCTTACTTTGGAGTATAAGGTTAAAGTCCCCACGGGAATGACAGAGGAAGATTTGGCAAGACCTGTGATTGAAGTCAGAGATTTCACAACTGACGTGCTTGAATATGAGATATACACCTATGGCGAAGAAATAAGTGTTGTTCCGGTTAAGAAAAAAGAAAAAGCGCCTGCAATGAAATTAGCTGAAAAGCGGCTTAAACAGGAGATCAAAAAATTCCTTCCAGATGTTTATGCAGAAGTAGAACTTGCAAGCCCCCACAAAGCCATAATATATGCAGATGAATTTGATATTCCAACAATTATCGGTAAAAAAGGAAAGAGAATAACAGAGGTAGAGAAAAAGCTTGGTATAAGCATTGATGTCAGGAGTTTTGATGAAAAAATGGCTGAAATGCCAACAGAGAAAATATCGGTTGAAATAGAAGAAAAGAAAAAGCAAATAGTGCTTGCGGTCTCACCAGATTTTGCAAAGAAGCCTCTTAAGTTCTTTGCAGGTGAACAGTACATCTTTACTGCAACACCATCTAGAAAGGGTCTAGTTAAGGTTAATAAGAATACTCCTATTGGTAGGGAACTTAGAAGGGTTTTAGAAGCCGGGATAGAGATTTGGGCCTCTACTTGACTTCTTTTTGGCTCAGTTGCGAGGGTAGTCATCATTCTTCAGCTAGCGAAATTATCCTCATCGCCCGAAATTTTTATATCTTTATACTTTAAGTGCCTTTTGATGAAGCTTATACTTGCATCTCAAAGTCCAAGAAGAAGGGAGATTCTTGGAAGGTTCTTCCGAGACTTTGATGTAATCCCAAGTCAGATTAGTGAAGAATCTAACGTCCAAGATTCTATAGCGCATGTAATCGAAGTTGCGAGAAAGAAAGCTTGGGATGTCTATAAAGAACATGATGGTACTGTTATAGGAGCTGATACAGTAGTAACGCTCGATGACAAAATATTGGGTAAACCAAAAAGCCCGGAAGAAGCTAAACAAATGCTTGAGCTTCTCAGTGGGAAAGTCCACGAAGTAATAACAGGATATTGTATAATACACGAAGGAAAGGAAATCTTAGGATATGAAATTACCAAAGTAAAGTTCAGGGAACTTGATAAAGATGAAATAGAGTGGTATATCTCTACGGGGGAACCCCTTGACAAAGCGGGTGCTTATGGAATTCAAGGCAAAGGTGGGGTTTTAGTCGAGTGGATAAAAGGGGACTACTATAATGTCATTGGATTTCCAATGAAGATAATTGTGGAGCTTAAGAAGCTTGGGTTTAGGTTTTCATAAAAGTTCAGAAAACAGTAAGTCCTCCTTTTTGCCTCCGGCCTTTTTAAAGGCCTTTAGGCTCCAGTTGATGTTTCCGACATCTTTAGGTTGATGGGCATCGCTTCCAAAAACGAGTTTTACTCCTCTTTTTATGCAGAGCTTTATAAAATCTAACTCGGGAACTCTATAACGTGCGCTTATCTCAAAACCCTTCCCATACTCTTCAGCAAGGTTAACTATTTCTTTGTAATCTTCTATCGAAGGATACCCAATATATGGGAAAACATTTCCAAAGTGGCCGATTATATCAACATTTTCATCTTGGATAGCTGTCTTCACAAGCTCTAGGTATTTATAATGACTCCCGAGATTAAAATACATATGGACTGAGGCTATCACATAGT
>QMUE01000096.1 GCA_003663535.1 Thermococci archaeon | reverse complement strand
TAGTTCCAGATAATGGGATCGCGACCCTTCCTCTTAAGTGGATAGATGCAAAAAATGCATATGAGATAGATCTTCAAAAGATGGAAGCCATTATAGGGAGGAAAATAAGTTCGACATTTCATGGAAGGGATGTTTTTGGACCAGCTGGTGCATTGCTCGCATTAGGCTACGAGCCCTCAAGGTTTGGAAAAGAAATTGACTTAGAGAAAGTTATCAAACTTGAATTAGAACCCAAAAAGGAAGAGGACTCTTGGATTTTAAGTGTTATTTACATTGATGATTTTGGGAATGTGATTTTAAACCTTGAAAACTACGAAAAGCCGAAATATGTCGAGGTTTTAGGGAGGAGGATTCCATATATTGAAACATATGGCAAAGTAGATATTGGAGAGTTTTTGGCTCTACCTGGGAGTCATGATTATCTTGAGATAGCGATTAATCAAGGCTCAGCTGCAGATGCACTGGGTTTAAAGGTTGGAGATAAGGTGAAAGTTAAATTAATATATGAGGAGGGATAAAAATGAGAGGTCTCTTCGTTGGCCGGTTTCAGCCCGTTCACAATGGCCATTTAAAAGCCCTTGAATATGTTTTTGAAGAAGTTAAAGAGGTTATAATCGGGATTGGAAGCGCTCAGGTGAGCCATACATTGAAAAACCCATTCACAACAAGTGAAAGAATGGAGATGCTCATAAGAGCTTTAGACGAAAAGGGAATTCCAAGGGGGAAATACTTTCTCGTTGCTCTGCCAGACATAAACTTCAACTCAATCTGGGCTCCTTATGTTGAGGCAATAGTGCCGAAGTTCGACATCGTTTTCACAGGTAATTCGCTTGTCGCACAGCTCTTCAGAGAGAGAGGCTACAAGGTCATAGTACAGCCTATGTTTAGAAAGGACATTCTTTCCGCCACGGAGATAAGAAGGAGAATGATAGAAGGTGAACCTTGGGAAGAATTAGTGCCGAAGAGTGTGGTGGAGTATATAAAGGAGATTAAGGGAGTAGAAAGAATAAAGATGCTAGCAACGGATTTGGAGAAAAATGAGAAGGAACTTCAAGCACCA
The DNA here is from genome assembly GCA_003663535.1 of Thermococci archaeon. Classification (GTDB taxonomy): domain Archaea; phylum Methanobacteriota_B; class Thermococci; order Thermococcales; family Thermococcaceae; genus Thermococcus_A. Next base: position 4,926 of record QMUE01000096.1, on the reverse strand, counting down.
TTGAGGATTCCGGAGTTTTAAGTGAGAATTTGTGAAGAAGGTGGCTTCCAATGGTGGCTTACCCTCTCTTCATAGATTCTTTATTTTCTCTTACCATTAGCTGGCTCAACTTACCTCCTTCAACACAGATACTATAAGAAAAACCTCCCTGAACTTCTTCTGATTATTATCACGTGGTTCCCAACGATACCGGCTTTGATGCTTAAGCTTTAGCTATGTTGAAGGTTTTCATCAGATAGACATCTTAACCGGTAAATATTTATAGTAGCGAGCATAGATTTCTCTGCTATGAGTAACTCACTAAAGCAATTCAAAAGACTCCTAAGCTATCTTAGGGATCATGAGCTTTATTTCATCACTGGCTTAGCCATAGTTCTCCTCATGTCCTACACAAATGGAATAATCCCCGTTCTCATAAGAGAGGCAATAGACGGAGGTATAACAACCGGAGAGTACCGTGTGGCCGTTCGCTACGCTCTCATCGTCCTTCTGGTGGCTGTGCTAAATGGGGCCTTCAGCTTCAGCGGGAGGTACCTTCTCGTCAAAGCGGCACAGCACGCGGTCTACCACCTCCGCATGGATGCCTTTAGGGCGATCCAGAGGCATCGGATGGAGTTTTTTGATAAAACCTACTCGGGCCAGCTCATAAGCCGTATAACAAACGATACTGAAAGAATAACGCGCTTTCTTTCCTTCCGTGTGAGGATGTTTATGTATTCCGTCTTCCTTATCATCGTCTCGCTCTACTACATGTTCAGGATGAACGCGGCACTTACCGGCGTTGCCCTCATCACGATATCCGCTGTCGTGACCCTCAACACCACCTACGCAAGGAAAGTAAGGCCCATCTACGATAAGGTGAGACATCAGACGGGCGTTATAGCTTCCGTCTCAACGGGCAGTATAGCAGGGGTCAAGACGATAAAGGCCCTCTCCGTGGAGGAAAACATCCAGGGAAAGTTCTCGAAGGAGAACGAGGAGCTCTACTCCCTTAACGTCGAGGCGACGAAAATCACAGCGCTCTACGGCAACGCTCCCTTCCTCATAATGGGAACGGCCATGAGTGCCATGCTCTACTACGGCGGGAGGGCGATAATGGCTAACACTCTAACGGTGGGCGAGTTGACAGCTTTCCTTACCTACATGCTCACGATGACGTGGCCGTTAAGAGCTTTGGGCTTCACAATTGGGGACATCCAGAGGAGTCTGGCCGCTGCCTCAAGGCTCTTCGAGGTTATAGACTCGGCTCCGGCTGAGATTGACCCTCCAGATGCGGTGGAGCTGAACAACTCGAAGGGTGAAATCGAGTTCCGCGACGTTCATCTCACCTACCACACCGGAAAGACCGTGCTCAAGGGCTTAAACCTCAAAATAAAGCCTGGTGAGAGGGTTCTCATAACGGGTCCACCGGGTTCTGGAAAGAGCACCCTTTTGAAATTGATAGCGCGCTTTTATGAGCCCGACAGGGGACAGGTTCTGATTGACGGTGTTGACGTGAGGAAAATAAAGACCTCAAGCCTCAGAAAAACAGTCGCCTACGTCCCACAGGAACCATTCATCTTCAACAGGAGCTTAAGGGAGAACATAACCCTTGCAAAGCCCGACGCAAGCATGGAAGAAATCATTAGGGCGGCTAAGATAGCAAAAATCCACGACTTCATAGCTTCTCTTCCGGAAGGATATGAGACAGTTGTAGGTGAGAAGGGTGTAACACTCTCCGGTGGACAGAGGCAGAGAATTGCTTTGGCGAGGGCGCTCCTCCTTGAGCCCAAAATACTTCTCCTCGATGATCCAGTTTCGAACCTCGATGCTGAGACGGAAGAAAAGCTTGTTGGAGACCTCAATGATATCCTCGAGGGCAAGACCGCTTTGATAGTCTCCCAAAGGCTCTCAATGGTTAAACTGGCCGATAGGGTAATTGTGATGGTGGATGGAAGGGTAGTGGAAGACGGAAGTCCAGAAGAGCTTGCGAAAAAGGGAGGACTTTTCATCGAGATGCTCGGCAGAGGTGGTTGGAATGGACAGTAAAAACCAAAGATCATCACTTTCTCTCCTCAAGAGGTTTATTGGAGAAGCACTTTCTCACAGAAAGACTCTTATCATAGTTGTTGTCAGCATAATTGGCTCAGCCCTAGCGACGCTTGCCCCACCATACATTCTAAGTGTGGCGATTGATAGGTACATTCTCGCCGGTAATTACGATCGTTTCTGGTTTATCGCCCTCCTTTACCTTAGTGCTCTCATAGCCCAGTGGTTCTTCGCTACCCTTCAGACCTTCTACATAGAGGTCTTTGGCCAGAAGGTTCTTCGCGACCTTAGAGCAAGGCTGCACGAGAAAGTCCTCCGTTCGAGCCTTGATTTCTTCAAGGACAAGTCTACCGGTGACCTCGTGTCGAGAATAGTGAACGATACTGGGATTGTTAACGATGTCCTAGTTTCTGGCCTTTTCGGGAGCCTTGGAAGCCTTCTCAGCCTCATTGGTATAATCATTGCAATGTTTCTTTTAGATGTTAAGCTCACCCTTGTTACCCTCGCGAGCGTCCCGCTGATGATTTTGGTAGCCTACTACTTCGGCGGGAAGATGAGGAGGGCCTACAGGGAGACGAGGCAGAAGATAGCAAAGATATCGAGCGTGGTGGAAGAGAGTGTTGCAGGAGTTGAGACCATAAGAGCCTTCGGCAGGGAAGGAGAAGTTGAGAGAGAATTCTCAAGGGTCTCAAGGGAAACGATAAAGGCCTACCTCCGTGTTGCTGTTTACATGGGCCTCTTCTGGCCTCTAATGAACATCACGAGCCTTGTTTCGGTGATAATCGTCATAGCCTATGGCGGTTATTTAGCATACCAAGGGGCGATGAGTATTGGCGTTGTGATAGCTTTTATCCAGTATGCACAACGCTTTCGTGGGCCAATCAATGAGGTCATAGGCCTCTACGACAGCCTTCAATCCGCCTTGGCTGCTCTGGAGAGGATATATGAGATCTTTGACGATGAGGGTGTTGAAGATTACGAGGGAATCTACGTTGAGAAACTTAGAGGCGAGATTAAATTCGATAACGTGTGGTTCGAGTATGAGAGAGGCATACCGGTTCTCAAGGGAATAAACCTTCAAATCCCACCGGCATCAAAGATAGCAATAGTTGGGAGAACAGGGGCCGGAAAAACCACCATAGCCAGCCTAATAATGCGCTTCTACGAACCCACCGAGGGAAGAGTCCTCTATGACGGCATAGACGGCCGGAGAATAAGTAGGAAGAGCCTTAGGAGAAGGATTGGCTACGTCCCGCAGGAGATCTACCTCTTCCCAGGCACGATAATGGAGAACATCCTCATGGCGAACCCCGAGGCGAGCGAGGAGGATGTCATTAGGGTTTGCAAAGAGCTCGGTGTCCACGACTTCATAATGCGCTTACCTAAGGGTTACAATACTTCCGCCGGTGAGGCGGGAAAGCTCCTCTCCGTCGGCGAGAGACAGCTGATTTCCCTCGCGAGGGCCCTCCTCAAGGATCCAGATATAGTAATCCTTGACGAGGCCCTTTCGAGCGTTGACCCCAAGACTGAAAGGTTGGTTCAGGATGCCATGCTTAAGCTGATGGAAGGCAGAACCAGCATAATAATAGCCCATCGTCTCTCGATAACGCGCTTCGTGGACAAGGTTGTTGTCGTTGAGGACGGAAAAATAATTGAGGAGGGCTCTTCCAAGGCACTGCTTGAGAAAAGGGGCTATTTTTACAGGCTCTATGTTTCTCAGATGGGAGAGGCCTGAAGCCCTCATTTTTCCTACTTTTGCCCTTTAATCCACAGCAGGAGCACTCCCGCGGCAATGAAAGCGAAGAGGCTTGCGCCATAGGGCACCGTTGCATGAACGCTAGCGAGAGCACCGGCTACTAAGGGCGTGAAGAGTCCGATGAGCTTTCTATAGCTCGATATCGCCGCGTGGAACTCGCTCGCTCTCTCCTTGGGGATGAGCTTGAACATCCAGGAGCGGTAGAAGGGAAACCAGAGAGTGGTGCCAAAATCCCCTACGGCATAAACCACCAGTGCCAGCCAGAAGGGCGGAGAAAGCGTCATAATGAGAGCGTAAACCGCGTTGAGGAACATCCCAAAGCCTATTGCCTGAAAACCCTTTTCCCTTGGAACCTTCTCGCTGGCATAGGTGCCGATTATCGAGGCGATACTACTTACACAGGCTATCAGTGTTACTTCAAAGATCGTCTTTTTGAGTACAAAAACAACATAGTTTATGAGAATTATCTCGGGAGCGAGCTCCCAGGCTATTGTGAGCAAAGCCTCAAAAGTGAGGAGGAGTTTGAATTCGCCGGCCTTGAAGGTAAAGCCCTTTGGTGTTATCCTCTCTTCTTTCCCTACGGATGGTAGAAACAGCCAGATATATGTCATAGTGGCTATTGAGAGCAACCCGAAGAAGATAAACGCTAAACGGTAGTGCTCCGGCTTTGGGAAGACATAACCGAAGAGGTAGCCAAGGATTGGGAACGTTACCAGCCGCGCTATCTCCGGCAGCCGAAGGTGCCAGGCGAATATCTCCTCATATCTGTCTTCGGGGTAAATGACCTGTTCGTAAGCACGGTAGAGGGGATAAAGCATGGTAGAGAACTTCTCGATGGTTCTCCCAGCGAAGAGCATCAGCGGGGCTATCACACCCTTTGCAAAGCCGTAGAGGACATAAGCTATTCCATCGAGTGCGTCTATCGCAATCAGTCCCTTTTTAATGTCCCAATGGTTAAACGCCCTGCCAAAGAGATAGGTTAGCGGTATAGAGATTATGTTAACGGCTGTGAAGAACGCCCCGACTTCAAGAACGGAGTAACCGGAGTACATCATGTAGAGCGGGAGGAGAGTCCACACTATAAGCTGCGGGGCTATGATTGTATGGTAGAGCATGTAGGCTTTAGCATCGCAGGGGATTTC
>QMUE01000095.1 GCA_003663535.1 Thermococci archaeon | reverse complement strand
TTGACTTGGCAAGAGTTTGTAGGGTTCGCTGTCTTTAACCAAGTGATAAGCTTTGGCATATGGGAGGAATGAACCGTTCAACTCGTAGTGTTTTCTTGTCACGTATAGGGCGAGGTTGTAGAGGTCTTTGGAGAGGTGAGCGAGTATGCGTAGGAGTTTGTAAGTCTTCTTGTCCACTCGCAAGTGGTTCTTTTGAGTGAGGTACATTGGCACCACTCATTACATGTACCAATAGTAAAAAACTTTTAAATCTTTCGATATTATTTTAGAACGTTCACATCCCCACCCTTTCGGAAGGGGTCTTCCAGGAGGATAAAATGCCCAACTAGACTAGGACCTATTCATAATAAAACTTTCCCAAAACTTTATAATATCTTCTACCTCCATCCCTATGAAGGCAAGATGTATGCCGAAAATTATAAAAGACTTGAGCAACTTATAGACAAATTGCGAGAGTTTAATGGTGTTATCCTTGTAGAAGGAATGCGAGACGAGGTGGCTTTACGAAAATTGGGGGTCGAAACGGAGATAATTAAGCTCTCCCGCTTTCCATTAGCGGAGATTGCTCTAACAGCCTCTCACTATCATGATATAATGGTATTAACAGACTTCGACAGAAAAGGTGAAGATCTGGCAAAAAAATTAACTCAGTATTTAGAAGGATATAAGTGTAGAGTAGACACAAACACAAGAAGAGAACTCAAAAAAATAGCAAAGAAAGACGTTAAAGGCGTTGAAGATCTATATGGACTATACTTGCGGGTTAAAAGTCTCCGTTTCTGACCCCCAACAGGAGGGGTATGGATTGAAGAGGAAAAAGACTACAATCCAGCAAATTTTGCTTGATAAGCAAAGAATGTTAAAAAAGAAAGAGATAGAAGGTGATAGCATGGCTGCAAAGGATGATTTTGGAACGACTAAATATGTTATACACGCAGAATTTGAAGCAAGCGGAATCGTAGAAAGACCAGATGTGGTTGGTGCTATTTTTGGGCAAACAGAAGGTTTACTCGGAGATGATTTAGATTTAAGAGAACTTCAAAAAACCGGAAGGATCGGAAGGATAAAGGTTGATGTTCACACAAGAGCTGGAAAGAGTTATGGAACTATAACAATTCCTTCTAGCCTAGATAGAGTTGAAACCGCAATTTTAGCAGCTGCTTTAGAGACCATAGACAGAATAGGTCCTTCAGAAGCAAGAATAAATGTAATGAGAATTGAGGATGTCAGAGCAACAAAGAGAAAATACATCATTGAAAGAGCCAAAGAAATCTTAGAAACACTTATGGAAGAAGAGATTCCCGAAACACAAGAGATTACTGAAGAAGTCAAAAAAGAGGTAAGAGCTAAAGAACTAATCGAATATGGATCAGAAAAACTCCCTGCTGGACCACATGTTCCATTTTCAGACTCAATAATCATAGTAGAAGGAAGAGCTGACGTACTCAATCTCCTCAAACACGGGATAAAAAATGCTATAGCTGTAGAAGGCACATCGATTCCAGAAACTATAATAAAACTTAGCAAAGAGAGAATTGTTACAGCATTCACAGATGGGGACAGAGGAGGAGAATTAATTCTTAAAGAGCTACTTCAAGTGGCTGACATCGATTATGTGGCTAGAGCGCCTGAAGGAAAAGAAGTTGAAGAGCTTACAAAGAAAGAAATAATCAAATCATTAAGAAGTAAAGTGCCTGCAGAACAAGTTATTAATGAGCTGTTTGCAAAAGGGAAGAGCTTCTATGAACTCATGAAAGAAAGAGAACAACAACCCCCCGCATCTATTGGAAAAGTAGAAGAAACACCAATGGAGAGTAAAACAGAAGTACAAAAAGAAATCCACAAAAAAGAACCAAAAATAGAAGCTAAAATCCCTGAAAGAGAAGAGAAGAAAGAAGAGAGGTTTATAAAGCCGATAAGACTCTCTAAACTATCAGAGATCGACAAATTCAGTAAATGGATTGAAGAGGTTAAACGGGACTCAAAAGCAATCCTCCTAGATGAGAACAAAAGCACCCTAGCAGAAATACCAATAAGAGACCTCTCAAATTCATTAAACAATAAAGAGAATATTTATGCAATAATCTTCAATGGAATAATAACCCAACGGCTCATTGATATAGTAAGTGAGAAAGGTGTTAAATACCTGATTGGAGCAAGAAAGAGCAACGTTGTAAGAAGACCAATAAACCTCAAAATACTAACCTTCGCTGAGTAAACTTCTATTCTTTATTTTCCTTTTAATAAATCCTAATCTTCAAGAAGTAGAGTAATTCCAAACATACAAAGAAAAAAATAAAGAGATCACTTCCTCTTTGCTCTTTGAAGCTTTGCCTCTTCAAATGCCTTTGTCCACTTAAGCTTTCTTGGATTTCTGCCCATGAAAAAGTATTTTTCACATTTCCTTGAACAGAAGAAGTACACTCTTCCATCATTTCTAACATACATTTTTCCTGTTCCAGGCTCGAATTCTTTTCCACAGTATGAACAAACGTTCCACCTCGCCATGCCCCTCACCTTCTTGCTCTAATTTCCCTAGCTTCCCTTTCGGTTTCTCTGAGGATTACTATATCTCCAAGCCTAACTGGGCCTTTGATGTTTCTTCTGATAACTCTCCCTTTGTCCATTCCCTCAAGAACACGAACCTTTACCTGAGTAACCTCACCAGTAACTCCTGTTCTTCCTACAATCTCAATAACCTCTGCTGGATATCCCTCATCTGACATTTCTCACACCTCTAAATGACTATAAATGTGAAAACTCGCCCAATTTAATGAGTGGTGGGAAAGGGAGCTCACTTAGCAAGCTCCCTAACTTTCATTGCAATTTCCTCAACAAGCTCACGGCCCTTACCGGGCTCAATTATAGCAACGCTTGCAGATGGAACCTCAATACCCGCAGCAGCTCCAAGTTCTTTTTTGCTTGAAACATAAATGTAGGGTATCTCCTTCTCCTCACAGAGGGGTGGCAAGTGAGCAACAATTTCTTCAGGATCAACATCCTCGGCAATTACCACAAGCTTAGCTTGACCCCTCTCAACGGCCTTTGTTGTCTCGTTTGTACCTTTTCTTATCTTTCCGGTGTCTCTTGCGATTTCAACAGCCTCAAGGGCTTTCTCAGCAAGTTCCTTTGGAACTTCAAATTTTACGTAACTTGGCTTTGCCATTTCACATCCCTCCAAACTTCATCGTTCATCGAGTCATCAAGTTAGGGAAGGATGCTTGCTTTTTAAATCTTTCCTTTTGAAATGAGAGAAAAGAAAAGAGAATCCATCACCCCTCATAAAGAATATATTCCTTATCTGCTATAAACACCGATTCAACCCTTATTCCCCTTATCTCCACTTTATCTCCGTATTTTTTCTTGAGTTCCTCAATATAAGGCTGGATAACTTCGGGGAACGGGGCTTGACCTTTAAAGTAGAGTTCTTTATTGGTGGTACTTAAACCACCAGCAACTTTTTCATAGTGAATTATGTCCATGTGAGGGTCAAATGCTGCTTTAGGGTCATCCCTGTTTTCTCCCTGCGTTCTAACCAAGTATATAATTGTTGCTCTTAGGTAAAGCGCCAAATCGGAGTAGTCTTTCCTAAATGCTGCCTTTAGCTCAAGCTCTCCACTTTGGCCATCCTTCAAGACTCTGGTTGGATTAACAATCCTGCCATTTACCTTTGGAGCTTCTGTAAGCGCTCCAACCGGGCCTTCTTGTATGAGAATCAGCTGATACCTTGTAGCATTTGGAACCTCAAGGCTTACTTCTATGGGAGTTTCATTTAAGTGGTCAATGTTGACGTTTTGAGCTACAACCTGCTCGCTTACAAGCCTATCTCCATCATAAGCCCTAAGCTTTATGACTGCATCTTTAACATCCCTTCCAAATGCCGAGATGTAGAGCCTAGCTTTGTACTCCCCAGGAATGAGCTTTGAGACGGATTTCCAGGTATTGTTTTCATAAATTTCAATTCTATAAAGTCCAAATGGAACAAATTCGTATGTGGATAAATCTCCAGTGCTCTTAACTATTCTAAAGTTTGAACGCAACTTGCCACTAAACTCCGCTTCAGAACTAATAGGGATGCCAAAAGCGAGTTTTAGGAAGTTACTCGTTGCCACTTTATAATAAACTGCCACTGCGTAATTTGGGAACACATAAACAACATATGGAAAGTTTCCGCTTCCGGGAATAACTTCACCTGTTTGCATATTTATTGTTTGGACTGGTTCTCCCTGTTGATTTCCTGCTACAATAACCCCTATTTTCTTACCTTCCTGTTCAATTATGTGAAATTGAATACCAGCATATCTGCTGTAATACGAATTTTCTCCAATTTTTTGATCAAAGGGAAGTATCATGCCCCGATTATCTCTTTCATCCCTTGTTATTGCTCCTCCAAGGTAACTTATGGCATTAAACTTAGCCCAGTCTTGAATCCATGCGATGAAATAATTGAGCTGCCAGCTCTCAAAATCAACTTCACTATGATTTCCATCATTTGCAAGGAATCGGGCTATTATATAATCTCTATCTCTCGCATGTCCTCCATCCGCACTTGCCCTTCTGTTTCCAAGGAGAGAACTTTCAATCCAGTAGCCATAATCCCACCAAGAAGTAGCAGTATCATATTCGTTCGTGTTCTCCCTGAGCCACTTGAGGGTTTCTTCCCAGCTTGAAGATACAGCTTCACCGCTGACTTTTGCTGAATTGTAGGTGGTATTTGCACCAACTATCGGAATTGGTATGAAGAGGAGTATTAGCAATGTAGCGTAAAGAGCTTTTGTTGAAACTTTCTCTTGCATAGCTTCCACTATTCTGAACAACTCCCCTACAAAAATTCCAAAAGTTAACAAAACTGCACCCGAAGCAAGGAATAGAAACCTAACAGCTGTCCACATAAGGTATACTGAGAGTCCATAGAATACCAAGAGAAATAAGTTCTTTGCATCAACTTTATTCTGACTTAGAGCTTTTAAAAACCTAAATGTCACTATTGCAATCCCCGCAAGCGAAAGCAAGAACAATAAACCATCAGTACCCCTTACTGAGTAATATCTTTTCACATCTTCCCACGTGGTTTTTGCAAGCTCTTGAACAGTTTCATAGACCTGTGTTGATTGATAAGCGCCGCTCATGAGGGAGAACAGCTTTGGGCCCACGTAAAGATATGCTCCAGTGAAACCCAACAAAACCACAACCGCAACAACACCAAATCTGTGAGTTCTACTTGAATAGTCAAGATACTTGCCACCATAGAGCATTATTACGGTGAGCAATGCCAGGCCCAAGAAAACCTCAAAGGCAAATCTTATGTGCCCTCCAACTTTTACAATTCCACTTGAAGTGAGAGCGTACCCAATGAGCAATATTGTCAGATATGCTGGATAAAATTCCTTGGCAAACTTCTTGACCTCTTCAACTTTTCCAAAGATAAATGTCCCAACTGCATAAAGGCTCGCAAATCCAAGCAAAACCATAAGGCCAAAGGGTGAACCGTTCCAAACTGAAAGCATTAGTACTCCAGAGATTACAAAAAGACTTCCAAAAACTGCTTTCCTTTTGATTTCGTTTATTTCAAGGTAATAAAACATGAACAACACTGCATAGAGGAAGAACATTAAGAATGGGCCATCTCCTCTGGCATTTCCAGAGAAAGTTCTTGTCCAATGAGCCACTGAAAACATCATAACTAATGCCGCCCAGATTCCTGCCCAATCTGAGTGGAGTTTTCTTCCAAGGAAATAAGCTCCTATTATACTGAAAAATCCAACAAGTGGTGGCCACATTTTAAAGACTTCAATTACTTCAAGCCCAAGCCCAGATAAGAACCTATAGAGTAAAGCAGGGATTATGTAAAGGCCCAAAGGTTCACCAATTAGAGAGCCAAATGGAGCATTGGCTAATGGATAATACTTGGGAACCCATTCTTGAATTGCTTGTTTATAAATTTCAAAGTGATAAAACGTATCTGGATCTATAAAATACTTAGTCTGGCCAGT
>QMUE01000094.1 GCA_003663535.1 Thermococci archaeon | reverse complement strand
CTTTACGGGCGACGGAGAATAGGAAAAACCTATCTCCTCCAGAAGTTCCTCTCTGAAGTTGGTGGCCTCTACCTGCTCGCCGAGGAAAGCGAAACCATCCTTGATGACTTCTCTGAGAGGCTGGCTGACTACTTTGATGACCCACTTCTCCGGGAGAATCCTCTCCAGACCTGGAGGGCGTTCTTCACTTATCTAGCAGGAAAAAGCTCTAAAAGGCTCGTGGTAATCATAGATGAAGTCCAATACATAGCGAAATCCCACAGGGACTTTCTGAGCGTTCTTCAGAAGTACTGGGATATGCATCTCTCAAAGACTAACATAATGCTCATTCTCTGTGGCTCGCTGGTTTCATTCATGGAAGGTATTCTCTCGGCAAAATCACCGATATACGGAAGGAGAACAGGTGCATGGAAGGTTACAGAGATGGACTTTTTTAACGTAAGAGACTTCCATCCCCTGGGCACTGGAGAGGCTATTTATGTTTATTCTGTCTTCGGCGGCGTTCCGCAGTACTGGGCAGATTACAACCCCAAACTTGACTTCTGGGATAATTTACGGATTCTTCTGCTGTCAAGGGGTGCCAAATACTATGATGAGCCCAAATATCTGCTCAAACAGGAGCTGAGGGACGTTTCCAGGTATTTTTCCATTCTGAGGGCCATAGCACTCGGCTACAACCGATTCGGTCAGATAGCAGACAAAGCCAGAGTTGAGGTCAACTCACTTGGGAAGTATTTGACGGTTCTGGAAGAGATGGGATACGTGGGTGAAGAAAAGCCCGTTATTGGGAAGGGAAGAACCATCTACAAAATAAACGACAAGTTCTTCAATTTTTGGTTTCGCTTTGTTTATTCAAGAAAAAGTGAGATTGAGATGGGATTTGACATCGTTGAAGATATTAAATCAAGCTTCAACGAATACGTTGGGCTCGTCTTTGAGGATATAGTAAAGCAGTTTTTAATTAGGCTCAACAGAGAGGGAAAGCTTCCATTCCGCTTTACTAAAATCGGCCGCTGGTGGCATAAAAATGAGGAGATTGATTTAGTAGCTTTAAACGAAAAGGAGAAAAAGGCACTCTTCGTCGAGGTTAAGTGGAAGGAACTAAATGAAGGGGAAGCAAAGAGAATCCTTAAAGATTTGGAAAGAAAAGCCGAACTCGTTAATCTGGAAGACTGGGAAAAAAGCTACGGAGTGGTTGCCAAGCACGTTAAAGGAAAAGAGAAAATGAGAGAGAAAGGATGGCCTGTGTGGGATCTTCAGGACTTTAAAAACATTCAAAAGTAACCACACACAAAGCTTGAGAAAAATTGCACTGGGATGAGTTTAAAAAGGTCAGCGAAAACCATTTTCCTAACAAATGATAATCCTAATGAGTTGTATCTCCAAACTCCAGGAGAAACTTCCAGAAGGGCAGGATCCTTATTTCTTTATCCTCATAAACCTCCTCTCTTTCCTGATCTGCAGTTACAATAATGCCCTCCTCAAGATTAAAGACATCCATTGCTTCAAGAAGGGCCTTTACTTCTCTTTCATAGCCTTCCCTTAAATCCCAGGTCACCTGAATGGCTTTTGTTATCTTCAGTCCTTCTCTAAGAATAAAATCAACCTCCCTCTTACCCCTGTAGTAGAATAGATTATTCTCTCCGTATTTTTTGATTAAGTGCAGGGCAACTGCATTTTCAACCAGTCTGCCCAAGTTTTTAGAGAAACTCAAAGTAACAGTGGTTGCTAGCCCAGTATCTACAGCATAGATTTTCTTCGGATACTTCTTCACGTCCTTTATTTTCGGAGAAAAAGGTGGAATTGTGAATAACAGATAACTTTCTCTAAGGGCCTCCATGACCTCTGCAACAAAATTTGGAGAAACCTTTCTCTTTAGGATTCCAGCCAGTTCATTTCTTAAACTACTCACGCTTTTAAGAGAGGAAAATGATTTTATGGCCAGTTCTGCAACCAATTTGACCGAATTTACATCCCTAAACCCATGCCTGAATACAATGTCTCTCATTACAATACCATCAAAAAGCTCCTTAAGCATCTCCCTCTTCAAAAATTCATCTTCTTCTAAGACCACCCTTGGAAATCCTCCAAATTGAAGGTACTCTATGAAGAGCCTCTCTATTTTAGCCTTGTTTTTTACAACGTCCAGCTGATCTTCGAGGACAACCCCCTTGAATTTTAAAAACTCATGAAAACTTAAAGGAAAAACTTCCAGAGTTAATGAACGTCCAGTTAATGCCGTTGAGACCTCAGTTTTTAAAAGAGAAGACGTTGATCCGGTCATAACAATCTGAACGTTCTCTTTTTCCATGGTTCTACGAACCCATTTTTCCCAGTTTTTAATGTTCTGGACTTCATCGAGTACTATGAGAGCGAATCCCTCTTTATTAACAAACGTTCTGTAGGCCTGGTAAATTTCGTCCAAAAGCTCTAAACTTAGATAAGGATGAAATCTGGGATCTTCCAGATTCACATAGAGAGTCTGCTTGGGATCAAGTCCAGAGTCTATTGCCTTCTTTAAAAACTGCTTTGTTAGAAAAGTTTTTCCTGACCTTCTAACCCCAATGATTGATATGGAGAAATCTTTAGCTTTGGCAAGTCTGTTAAGGTGTTTCAGATAGTGATCTCTTTCTATTCCAACCTCTTGAGGCCTAGCCCAAAAGTTCTCTACACTGATCAGTTCAATGATTTCCTCTCTTCTTAACATTTTATATCCCATGGAATATAAATATTTAATGTTTTTATATTTTATGGAATAAACTTTCATCATTAACCATTAACAGGATTATCTTCTTATTTTTGAAACCTCTACTCAAGTGAACTCTTGAAGGCCTGGAAAGTTCTGCCACAAATCCTATTAAAATGGAAATTAAAAGACTCGATAGACAGGGGAGAATTGTTATCCTAAAAATTGAACTGGAGGATAGAATAGAGATACTGCCGAGAAAGAAGCTCAACATATCCAGATTCTTTGATATAGTTGAAGTTGAAATCGAGGGAGAAGACCTCGAAAAGGAATTACATTTTTCTTTTGAAAGCCTCGCCCATCAGGAGGATGTCAGACTCGTCACATTATGGTGGGAATGTGGGAAGAGTATTTAACTCTTAAGGCCAAACCTCAATATGAAGGTGTGAGAAGTGGAAAAGACCATTAACACCATTTTGGAGAGAGTAGAACGCGTGGAGAGAGAGTTAGAAGAGCTTAAAATTGAACTGCTTAAGTTACAGGCCGAACAACTCCCCGCTGAGGAGGTTGATGAAGAGACCCTTAAAGCCTTTGAGAAAGACTTAAATGACATGATAGAGGGGAGAGTAGAAACTATTAGCGGAGATGAGGCCGTTAAGATGCTCTCCGAGCTTTTAGGGGAGGATTAATGCTTTTTATCTTTCTGTTGCTTGCAAGAGTCCTTCCGAAAGGGTGGGTAAGGTTTAAATACTTTGAGGATGCAGAATATAATAACCTCGTAACAACCGAATGGCTGGACAGCCCGCTAGGGTTGGCGTGTGCAAAGTAGCCCCCGAATCCGTAAGGATAGGGGGTAGTGGTCGTGTGAACCGGCCGGTGAAAGTGAGGGTAGTCCCGGTGAACTCTCACGAAGCCCCATCCGTAAGGCCGGGGTAGTTCACTTCTTTGAAAACCTACTTCTCCTTTTGAATATATCAAAGGCCCATATGTTTGGGCCCCTGAGAAACCAAAGTACTTGGCTGAAATCCTTGTCTGTAGAAAATAAGTGTTTGAGGATCTTAACGGACTTAGTAAGTAGAAACACTGTGTAACTGAAAGTCCAAAATGGTTCAAAAAGCTCTTTGAAGAGTATTAATCTGACCTATTCCCCGTCTGAAGGACGAGGTTTAGAAAAGAAAACCTGCTAACACTAAAAACTCAAAAAGACAACTGTAAAGTTAAGATCATAAAAGAGAAAAAACTATAAAATATAAGATCAGATAACGGGTACACTCCCTCCTGAGAGTGTACCCTCAATGGGGTATTGAGGGGTAATGATATATAAGGATTTTGGTTATGTTATGATAACTGAGACTTTACACCCCCGTAGTCTCATAGCTTTTGATGATTTCTAAAACATGAAGTATTTCAATGGGATACTTAAGTTCCTTTTTGAGATATTCTGCTTTTTTCCTACCCTGGTCTCCAAAATAAACTATAATGTCATTTTCTCTGATGTTGTAGGTATCCTTTTCGAAAGATATGAACTTTAATCCTCCATTTCTATCTGAGGCAAATCTGAGAAGATACTGAAAAGACGGTGAATGCTCTATAACAGTTCTCTCTTCTTTTCCCATCAACCCTTCAGGTAGAAGATATATCATTGGCCTTACAAGATACTCCTTAATTGGAACTTTTCTCCTTGAGTACGGTGCCAGATACTTGACATCTCTGTTTCCACTATAAAACACTTTAAACTTTTTAAAACCTAAATGAGCTTCATTAAGCGTATACATCTCTGTATTCCCCAAACGGATATTGTATTCCATTATTCTCTGATGGATGTA
Organism: Thermococci archaeon; assembly: GCA_003663535.1. GTDB lineage: Archaea > Methanobacteriota_B > Thermococci > Thermococcales > Thermococcaceae > Thermococcus_A. The sequence goes on along the minus strand of QMUE01000094.1, from coordinate 1,493 downwards.
TTCAAGAACTATATCTGCGGCAGAGATAAACATATTAACCTGGTCACCTTTAGGAAAAATAACTGGATGATTCTCTTCTATCAGCTCATCCCAAGCATAAGTAAGTTCTTGTTCATCGAAATTGTCCAGATATACATCAATGTTATCTAACCCCAACTCCTTTAATGATTTCCACGCAGTAATATACGAGAAATAACTCGTTAGTTTGTCTATAAATTTCATAGGTTTTTCAGTCTTCGTTGCCTTATCCTTTGCATAGTATTTAACCTCCTTTAGACGTTTTGTATTGAACACTGATAGAACAAAATTGACAGTGACTTTGGATTCATTTATGATGGATGCAAATCCTTCCATAATTTTGGTTGACTCATTATGTCCAAATAATGATTTTATGTCCCTGCTCTTGAATGTATATCTTGGATTTTTAGTGTGAAAATTCTCTTTAAGGTCTTCAAAATACTCAGTATAATTCTCTTTGAATTTTTCGGGCTTTTTAAACAATAGCGCAACACCAATATTAGCTTTAAACTGTTTTTTACGAACAACAACAAATGATTTTGAGTCCGCAGATAAAATTTTACCCACCACTTTCCCTCCGATTTATAGGTTGTCTTTCGTGAATTTATTAAATTTGCTCTCCTTTCCCTGTCTTAATTATAACACCTAGAACTGACATCTTCCTGAAGGACGAGGTTTAGAAAAGAAAAAGTCAACTTAGAGGCCATGGCCACCACCAAAAATTAATTAGGACTTTTGGAGTTATAAAGATTGTTTAATGTTAAAACACAGTCTTTCAAACTTTCCTTCAGTTTATTCATAATCAGCAAAAATTCCTCCTTATCAAACATTACTTTTTTCGTTTTGAAAGCCTCGTCCTTTAGAGCAGGTGAGATCAGTATTCCACAATTCTTGAAGAATCTTTTATCCAAACTAAACAATTTCTAGTTGTCTTTACTTAAAAAGTTCAAACATCAAAGCATGCAAGAAACAGATAAACCGGGATCATCAAAGGACCAGTGAAAAAATCCTCTTTTGATAATGTCACGACATTCCTTATTTTTCCCGCCTTAACTCTCGAAGGCTTCGCATTCCTCCTCCACTTAACTTCAAAGCCAATACCATCCTTTGTTACCACATCAACTTCGCCCCCACTCCTCCAGTAGCCAACCTCATACTTTCTGGCCAAGTGTGACGCAACGACACTTTCAACAATCTTATCCTCACCCGGGCCCTCAATCAAACACCAGCGCGAAAAGATGTGATACAAAAATGGGTCCATGAAATGAATCTTCTTCTCTTTTTTGAACTCCGGTTCCAAGGTGTTGGGATTAAAGTACTGCAGAACTTCAAGGACAAAACTTTTCTCAAAAAATTCAACGTAGCTAAAAACCGTTTTATGAGAACCAACCTCAACCTCTTTTGCAATTGTGTTCCATCCTACCGGAGCTGGAACCGTCTCAAGGATGGCTTTGATGATCTTGTTTGCGACACAT
>QMUE01000093.1 GCA_003663535.1 Thermococci archaeon | reverse complement strand
TACTATAAGGGGGTCTTCTATATGTGGATTATTTAAGAGAATTTTTGTGGTAGTGTCTTTTATGATATCTATTATGTGAGTAGTATCTCGAATATCTGGGATAGCTTCCTCAGTAAAAGAGAATTTGGGACCACCTCTAATTCTTTGAGTATATGCATCCAAAATGTGCAATCTCTCATTCAGATGTGTAATAAGATTCCATCCAAAATCTAAAGCATTACTTACAAATTCATATCGGGGGATATCGACCAATAAACTAATTACATTAGCACCAGAGACCAGTTGATTATATGTAAATTGGCTTATAAATGTCGTTTTACCAGATTTGGGGTCTCCTATAAGAAGAACAACACTTCCTCTAGGAATTCCTCCCATCAAAAGGTGATCAATAAGGTTTGTGGGAATTCGCTCAACTTTCTCTTCTAGTTCTGAATTAGGTGAAGTACTTGGGTATAAATTCAATTAAAAATCCCTCCTTAATAGATCTCTCCACTTGGGTAAACCACGACTCCTCTGCTTGTAATTTCAAAGGGATATTTTCTCATTGAATGTTTAGTTCCGCGCATTTTTCTGACTAGGAGGTATCTCTTTAGTTCTATATTTTTTTCCTGTAGATCAAGGAGTACTACGCCTCTGGAAATGTACTCTTCGATCCCATATTTGCTGATTTTTCCCCCTTTGGGATCAGGAGCTTCTGTAGTTAGAAGACTCGTGACCCCCATTTCAAGAAGAATTGTGTTGAGTTTTAATAGAACTTTCCTAATCTCTCCTTCATTTTGAAGCCTGAAAGCTATTGATGGAATGGAATCAATTGCCAATCGTTTGGCATTTATTGATTTTACAACACGATATACATACCTCAAAAAGCTGTCAACATTAAGGGTGTCTTCTAATACAAACTTTTCTTCAGAAGGAATTCCAGAGATAGAACTAACACCATCCACTATTGCTATGAGCCCTTGTTTTTCATATTTCTCAAGCTCCCATCCAAATTGTTCCATTTCTCTTCTAATATCTTTGGCTCTTTCTTCTAATGAAACTAAAACTCCAGGTTCCCCATATTCCTCTGCTCCTTTGTATATGTACTGTGCCACGAATGTGGTTTTTCCAGTACCTGTACTACCAGTTATGAGGACAGTGGATTGGTCGGGGAATCCTCCTCCTATCAAATCATCAAACCCAGGTATTCCACTTTTAATTCTCTTAGCTGAAAATGGGTCAATCATAATCTCCACCTTGTAATTAATTCAATTTACACTCAACTGTTAAAGTTATTTAATAGGATAATATAAGGTTTTTGGAAGCTTATACATGTGGTACTGAGGTATATTATATTTTTTCCAATATTTTGATCTTTTTTTATATTGGTAATTAACAAAAGAGTTTTATTTTAATATGAGCATTAATAGAAGGTGGGTGCATGTTAGATCCCTTTGGAAAGCGGGCACAAGAACTCTTAAATGAATTTGGTAGCATCAATGATTTTTTAGAGGTTATTCCAAATTATCTTGATACTAAGATGGCATTGGAGAGAGTTAAATGGGTGAAAGAGGGAGATGTTCCACAATCGATTTTACAGTTAGATGAGTGGAAGGATTTGATAAGTTTCTATGCACTATTGGGAGCTTTAGCATTTTCACCCTATGGTTTGGAAATGGAGCTGGTTAAGGATACGAATCTAAAAATCTACTTAAAGAAGATAAAGGAAGCAGGAGAGTTTGAAGAATTGGCTTTGCCTGTTGAAAGAGTAAACACCAGTGAACTTCCCAGAAAAGATAGAGTAATACTTGAAAAAAGCTTGCATGAGGAATTGCCACCAGAAGAGAAGGAACGGCACGTTCTTCAATATAAAATGGCTCTAAAAGATTTCTTAATATTTAATGAAGACTCTCTAAAGGGGTTTTATGTAAGGAAAGGTTATGTCTACCTTAACAGGTCTCAGCTAATTAGATTATGGAAAAAAAGTTTTGAAAAAAACTTGGAGAAGGCAGTTAACATTCTTTATGAAATTCGGGAAGAGTTACCTAAATATTACATGAAACTGTACTCTGAGCTGAGTGAGGTCGCAAGGGAGCATTTTAAAGAGAAATTTGAAAGATTAGGAAGTACAACTGCTCAACCTCTTCGGTTTAACCTCTTTCCTCCTTGTATTAGAATAACTTTAAATGGAGTGCCTAGTGGGTTAAGAAACTACGGAATAACAGTTCTTTTGACTTCATTTCTAAGTTATGCTAGAATCTGCCCAAATCCACCTAAAAGGGATGTTAAAGTCAAGGACTGTATAAAGGATCTAAAGGTCATCAAGGAAGAAATATTACCAGTAATAATTCAAGCGGGCAATAGATGCAGTCCACCGCTGTTCCAAGATCAGCCAAATGAGATCAAAAATATATGGTATCACTTGGGGTTTGGATACACTCTAGAACCAAATTTAGAAGATAGTGGGAATTCTACTTGGTACTTCCCCCCCAATTGTGAGAAAATTCGGGCAAGTGCACCTCAACTTTGTAAACCTGATCGGGATTGTAGATATATCAAAAATCCTCTTACTTACTACCTAAGAAAGCTTTACCTGCAAAGTAAAAAGCAAAATACAGCTGGTGAGGAGCAATGAGTGAGCTTTTTAAGGAAATGACCAAAGAAGAAAGAAAGATTTACTACTTGAAGGAATGGAATGTGAAGAAAATGCCCTCATTCATAACTAAAACTCTCGAAAATAGGGAGTTTGGTTTCGATCATACGGGGGAGGGCCCTAACGATAGGAAAAATGTATTTCACCATATAAAAGATCTTGAAGATTATGTAAAGATAACGGCCCCATATTCAATTTATTCAAGTGTTGCCCTTTATGAGGAACCTAAGAATATGGAGGGATGGTTAGGAGCAGAACTAGTTTTTGATATAGATGCGAAAGATTTACCACTAAAAAGATGTAATCATGAAACAGGAAAAGTGTGTCCAATCTGTTTGGATGATGCTAAAGAACTCGCTAAAGATACTCTTCTAATTTTAAGAGAAGACTTTGGATTTGAGAATATTCATCTTATTTACTCTGGAAGAGGGTACCATGTAAGGGTTTTAGATGATTGGGCGCTTGGACTAGATTCAAAAGCGAGAGAAAAGGTTTTATCTTACATCTCCAGTGCTGAGGAGATAACGTTTGAGGATCTCCAGGAAAGGAAAATCTTACTCTCTTCTGCTTATTACAGAGTATTTCGACTTAGATTTGGATACTTTATCAAGCGGGTTTCCGAATATCATCTACGAAATATTGGTCTAAATAAACGTCAAATTGAGCAAATAATCGATAGAAGAGATGAAATATACGAGAATTTTGTAAAAAAGGCAATGCTAAGCGTGTTTTCTCGAGGTGTGGGTTATAAAACACTTCTAAGGCTTTTTAGCTTGTCGACTACATTCTCCAAAGCTTATTTTGATGGCAGGGTTACAGTAGATGTGAAAAGAATTCTAAGAGTCCCCTCTTCATTACACTCTAAAGTGGGCCTTGTGGCCACGTACATTGGAAATGATGAAAAAGACCTTGAAAAGTTCAATCCTTTTAAAGATGCTGTTCCGAAGTTCAGAGAAAAGGAGGTCAAAGAAGCATACAACCTTTGGAAGGAAACCATGGAGGAGTAGAGATGCTCCAAGGCAGGGTTAAAATAATACTTTCTATGTTAATATGGGGAAGCGTGGGGATTTTTGCTAGATACTCCGGGTTGGATGGTCTTAGATTGGCATTTTATAGGGTTCTTCTAGGAAGCCTAGTTCTTATTTTTGTGCACTCATTGCAGGACATTATGTGGGCCAAAAAAGCTTTTTCAGCTGTGAGACACAAACTTCTCTTGTTGTGTGTTTTAGGAGTTATCTTAGCATTAAACTGGGTATTTTTCTTTTCTGCGGTAATATATACGGATATAGCTAAAGCAACCCTCATTTATTACTTGGCACCGATATTGGTGGTTGTTCTCTCTTCAGTGTTTTTGAGAGAGAGGATTACAAGAAAAAGATTATTTTTAGTATTTTTGGCATTTTTAGGAGCACTTATAATAGGCACTCAAGCTGAATTCTCTCTTGGAAATAAGGATTTTTTAGGAGTAGTGTTTGCTCTTTTAGGTGCAATATTCTATGCTAGTGTGACAGTACTTGGTAGGTATCTTAGAGATGTTGATAGTACATATTTAACATTTTTCCAGTTATTGTTTGCCACATTGATTCTTTTCCCCATTCTGGTGGGTGTAGGCACTTTTCATATTACTTCGAGCTCACTTGCAATTATTCTCATTATAGCGATTTTTCATACTGTCGTTGCCCTATTTATATACATGGATGGGCTTAAAGAAGTCGAAGCAAATGAGGCAGCTATTTTAAGCTATCTTGACCCTTTAAGTGCAATAGTTTATGCAGCAATACTCTTTGGAGAAATTCCTACATTTAAAACGGTTATTGGTGGTTCGCTGATATTGATAGCATCACTCTTGGACATAAAAATGAGGTGAGGGAGCTATAGCCCGCCTTCTGTACTCTGGGGCATTCGACTGAGCGGCCTACCACGGGGCTCCCACCGGGAACTCATCACCCCTCTCTTGGCCTTGCACCACGTGGGGCGGCCGTTTCACCGTTCCCTCTCAAGTCGTCGGCGGGTTATCTCGGGAACTCTTACGAGTTCCCTTCTCCGCTTTCATTCTCATACATGAGAGGACGTGTCGTTTCTGTGCCGTTGCCCTCCCTTTCAGGAGGTGCCTTGCGGCACCACGTTCCGGTGTGGTGGGCGGAACTTCCTCGGGTTTTAACACCCGACAGCCCCAGCTCCCTCACCATTTTACAGTAGGTGAACTACCTCCCCTTTCGGAAGGGGTCTTACAAGCAAGGAAAAGATAGAAAGTTAATAAATGTTTCCCTATTTTTTAGGCAGTTCTTTATATTCTCTAGTTTCAGGCCTTTTAGGTCGTTTAAACCTACCTAGAGGGGATCTTCTCTTTGGCTTGGGCCGTTCACGCCTCTTTTGTGAGGAAGTAGGCATTAGATATAATGCTAATAGAAGGAGAAAGATTACTACAAGTACTGCAGCGAAGTACTTCAAAATGTTTCTCTCTTGAGGTGTGGGAAGAGGAGTTGTTGTATTTGTTATAGATGTTGATGAGGAGGATGTTGATGTGGTTGTGTTTGAGGTAATTGGGGGAGTTATCTCTAAACTGTCGCTGATCTTTTGTTCTTTATTATTGCTCGTGAGAGAAAATTCATAGAATATTTTTTCTCCTATTGGGAGATCTTCAATGATGTTTACATAGTTTTCTCCAGGGTTTAAAGTTAGTGTCTGAGAGCCTTTATCAAGGGTTTGATTAAATCTAAAAAATTTATATGAGAGCTTGGTTGTTACTTCTTCAGAATTGGCGTTATAAATTACCACAGAAAAATTGAACATTCCAGTAGTTTTACTTAAGGAAACTTCTTTGTATGCTACATCCTCGATTCTGGGATATGCAAATACTTTATACGAAATGGATTTCTGACCAAGGAGGGTTTTACCGAAACTTATCTTACTTATGACTTTCTTACTCCCTGGGGGTAATGGGGGTATGGTCACTTTTGTTATTGTAGTCCCTCTCGTTATTTCTAGTCTCTCAGTAGTATTGTGCAAAAGGTTGTTATTAGCTCCATATACTTCAATGGTGTGATTAATTACAATATTTCTTTCGGAAAATATTGTTGTGTATACAGTGCTTGTTTCATCTTCCATGATCTCTGTCTTTTCTAGGGAAATTGAGGTTAGGTCTACCCCAAAAGTTATGTAAAAAGCTTTGGAGAAAAGATAAGTGCCTTTAGGGTATTCCAATTTATAAATGAGTTTGTATTCTCCCTCCTGAAGGCCATAGGGTATTGGAATTTCTACTTGGATTGGATTATCACCGGGAGTTAAATTCATAGTTAGGTACTTGGCAAGATATTGTTTTCCATTCCTTTCTAAGTATGCAGTTCCATTTATTGCTACTGGAGAATTTTTGAGGTTGTGTACTGTGGAGTATATAGC
>QMUE01000092.1 GCA_003663535.1 Thermococci archaeon | reverse complement strand
GGGCTTCTACAGCTTATCCCAGAGATTAGAAGTAATTTTGCCTATTCTCTTCCAGATCCAAAAGAAAACGACGACATAGCAGCTGTTCCAGGGAGAATAACCCACGTAAAAGATAAAGATTATGCATTACCTCCAGAATTTGGTGCTAGTGAACACATGGCAGGAGTTTTAATAGCACTCTCTAATGTATTTCCTAATGTCAGGAGCGTCTTGAATATAAAATACGATGAGAATATATTTAGAGCTCTGAAAAATGCCGGTTTCAAATTCGGAGTTATAGAAAAAAGTGAAAGAAGTGAAGATGAAACTGTTAGGCTTATTGTAGAGGAATTTAAAAAGAAAGGCCCATTAGATGCCGTTGTTGACAGAGGAGGCTTTGGAATAGAGCCTTGTGTATATATATTCGGAAAAAACCCAATAGAAGTCGTTGAAAAAGTCAAAAAGTTGGAGAGCTTTCTATGAGGAAGATGACTCTTTTATATCTTATACTCTTAACTTATGCGAACCTTTCCCCAAAGGTGCCCTCTGCAGGAGTGGCTGGAGGAGATAAGATTGCTCATTTTTTGGAATTTCTCATTCTTGGCCTTGTAAGTAGAGATAAATCATATATGATTTTCCCTGTACTCTTTGAGACCTTACAACTTTTTGTTCCGGGAAGAAGTTTCTCATTTCTTGATATGAGCGCAAATCTAATAGGGTTTGGTGTTGGATACCTTCTCTGGAGGTGGTGGAATGAAAGTGCTGACAGAAGAGCTTAGGTTTTCTACAAGGGGAGAAATTGACTTAGTTGATATAACGAGGGATATAGAGGAGATCGTGGAAAAAAGCGAGATAAAAAATGGGCAGGTTTTAGTATTTGTCCCTGGTGCCACTGGAGCAATAGTCACAATAGAACATGAAAATGGTCTTTTAGAAGATTTTAAAAGAGTTCTAAGGAAACTCGTGCCAAGAGGGGCAGGATATAAACACGATATTATTGATAACAATGCTCACTCTCACCTCAGGGCTAGTCTTTTGGGCTCTTCGCTTGTACTCCCAATTGTTGAAGGAAAAGTTGTTAGGGGGATATGGCAGCAGATATTCTTTGTGGAACTTGATGTAAGGCCGAGAAGGAGAAGATTAGTAGTGCAAATAATGGGCGATTAGATTCTCAAGACCATAAAGTCTCTCCCGACTATCCCGTTTTCTCCAACTTTCTCCTCTAATTCTTCGTGAGCGTAGTTTGAGTGGCTTATGTGGACAAAGAGGGTTTTATTTGCCTCCACCTTTTGGGCAAATTTGATAGCATCTTCGACTCCAAGATGGGTTTTGGGAATTGAATACTTTTGCGTCATCTCGGAGACCAGCAAATCAGCTCCTTGGATTTCTTCTAACAGTTCATGATTTCTTAAGATTTCCGGCCCAGTGTCCCTTGTTATAGCAATTCTCTTTCCTTTTACCTCTAAAATAAATCCTCCTGCTACATTACCTGGCTGATGAACTACGGGGAAGTGCTTTACTTTAAATTTCCCGAAATCATACCACCTATTGAACTCAAGTGAGGCATACTCCCATTCCCTGATCCCTAGGAACGTCTCCTGTAAATGTTTTGCAAGATCGAGGGTCTTCTCATGAGAATAGAAGCGTATCTTTTTGAACACCTGCAACTCGGGAAGCCCACCTATATGGTCAAAGTGAGGATGAGTTATAACTCATCAGGCGGGAAGTCCCCTTCCGAAAGGGCGGGGTAGTTCACATAACTCATGTGATAATATAAATCTGGAGAAGGATCTATTAAGACATTTATCTGGGGGATATACATAGAGAATCTTGTTCTTCTGTATTGAGGAAACCTTCTTGCTCTTGAACAGTTTTCACACTCACACAATACTTTAGGCGTTCCACTGTAGGATCCGGAACCGAGTAGAATGACTCTCATTTTCCTCCCTCCAGAATTTCCTTCCATATGGGATTATTGTGAACTATTATCTACCATTCTTTAAGCTCTCTTCTTTTTCTCTTCCAGTCTGGATGGAATTTCTCAACTAACTTCCAGAATCTTTTAGAGTGATTCATTTCTACGAGGTGGGCAACTTCATGGCTCACTAGGTAATCTATGAGTTGCGGTGGTAGAGCAAGCATTGCTAAATTGAAATTCAAGTTTCCTTTTGGGGAACAGCTTCCCCATCGTGTTTTTTGCTTTCTGATAAAGACTTTATTGACATTTACATTCAATTTTTTCGCTTTTTCTTGGATTAAAGGGGTTATTATCTCTTTAAGTCTTACTCTAAGTGTCGATTCTAATTTTTTATTGTGAGGGAGTTTTATCATGTTGTCATTAACCTTAAACTTCTCTCCAGACCCAGTATTGTAGAATCTCCCAAGATAAGGGAACCCTGAAAGCTGCTTGGCCTTTTCAATAGCTTCAATTTTAGTTATAATCCATTTCTCTTTTGCTCGTAAAAAAGGCTCAACTCTTCTTGTTGGAGAAATAATTTCCAGTTTTCCACTAGGGGTCATGTAGATTCTCATATACCTTACCTTTCTTACGCTGACCTCATACTGTATTCTTCTTCCACTGAGTTCTATCTCTGGCATATCAAATATTTAGCATTGAATGTTTAAGTGCTTTTTTAAGAAAATGATTTAATATTTGAGTCAATGAAACTTATTGGGAAATAACATGAGAAAGATGCTCTATGTGATCCTGCTGGTTGGATTTTTTGCAATACTCAGCTCTACAATGAGTAAATCACCAACACTTCCACTATATGCTCAGAGTTTGGAGCTTACTCGGGGAGAAATAGGGCTAATTGCCTCTGTATCCACTATAACCGGTATTTTCATGAATTTTATCTCTGGATTATTAAGTGACATCTATGGAAGAAGAAAGCTTCTCAACATTAGTGGATTTGTGTTTTTCTCAGCCCCTCTCTTGTATTTCCTTGTTAACAATGCTATAACATTGGCGTTGGTAAGAGCTTACTATGGAGTGGCAACCGCAATTTTTGTACCGGTTTCTCTTGCATTAATAAGTGATCTTTACCCCGAAAAGAAAGGCACGTTCATGGGAATTTTAAGCTCCTCAACTCTTGTTGGAAGGGCCCTTGCTCCCCTGTTGGCAGGTAGCTTAGTATATTTTGTAGGGTTTTGGATAGTCTTTTTGCTTTGTTCGTCTTTCGGTTTAATAGTTTTTGTATTAACTTTTACGTTCCCAGATACTGGGAAAGAACTCGAGAAGTTTGAGTTTTCTTTTAGTTCATCCCTCTTGATTTTAGGTCTACTTGATGCAGCTGTTTACATGGCTTATCAAAGCATTGAGACCTTTTTACCCCTTTTTTATTTTTTCGAAAATAAAGCATGGCTTTCAGGATTGATCCTAACAATTGAAATTTCCATAATGGCAGTTGTGAAACCTTATGCTGGATATTTAAGTGATAAAATTGGACGAGTAAAGCCTGTAATCTTTGGGATCAGCATGTTAAGTTTGGCAATGTTTTTGTTTGCTCTTTCAAGCTCTTTGATTTTAGTAATCTTCGGTGCAATACTCTTTTCGTTGGGGGCTTCGATTAGTGAGGCTTCAACTAAACCTTTAGCGACTGAGATCTCAAAACTCAGAGGAACAGCATTGGGCTTTTTGGAGAGTATAAAAGACGTTGGGCAGGCATTGGGTCCCATAGTTGTTGGATTCTTGGGTTTTAGATTTGGTTTTGCATTTGTTGGAGTCTTTGCAGTTCTTGCATTGAGTATTTTTCTCCTAAATTTTGAGTTAAGAAAGAAGAGGTAGATATCATGCCACTTTCATTTAAACCGGTCTGGTTTGATTCAATGGGAGCTAAGAGCTCTTGCGTGTTAGTTAAAACTCCTGATATTTCCATAATAATAGATCCGGGAATTGCAATTATGCAGCCAAGCTTTCCAGCATCTGAGGAGAAAAAGGCTGAATGGTTAATTAAGGGAGAAAAAGCAATAAAAAATGCCAGTAAGGAAGCTGATGTCCTCGTGATATCTCATTATCACTATGATCATTACTTCCCCGATGACTTGGAAGTTTACAGGGGTAAGAGGCTTTTAGCCAAAAACCCGAATGAATACATAAATGATTCCCAGAGGAAGCGAGCGGATTATTTCTATTCAAACCTCTGCAGGTACTTTGGAGGCTTAAAGCTGGAAGACCTCTGGAAAAAGGGGGAAGCAAAGAAATACTCAAACCCCATGGATAAATTACCAATAGCCGTTTCAAAGGACTTTGGAGAGTACAATACACGGAGAAAGCAGCTCCTTGAGAAAGGGTTAAAATGGTTTGAAAACAGGGCAGATATGTGGAACCGAAGTCCTAAAATTCCAGAGGTGAAGTTTGAGGATGTTGAAGTTCATTTTGCTGACGGAAGGGAGTTCCAGTTTGGAGATACAAAGGTGAGATTTACAGGCCCCATGTTTCATGGAATTGAGTTTTCAAGGGTGGGATGGGTTATTTCAACTGTGATTGAATATGAAGATGAGAAGCTCATCCATTCAAGCGATTTAAACGGCCCCATAATAGAGGACTATGCAGAGTGGATAGTCAAAGAAAATCCCAATATTCTCATTTTGGATGGCCCTATGACCTATATGCTCGGCTACCTTCTTAACAAGATCAATTTAAGAAGAGCTGTTGATAACGCGGTGAAAATTGTAAGGAAAATTGATGCAGAAATTATTATCTATGATCACCATTTGCCGAGAGAGCGTCACTTCAAAGAACACACAAAGGAAGTATGGAAAACTGCGGAAAGACTTGATAAAAACCTTCTAACTGCTGCTGAATTTTTGGGAATGAAACCAAAAGTTTTGGAGGTTTGATATTTGGGATATCGTTTTAACTCTTTAATTAAAATTTATTGATGGTGATGATGAACATTGGGGAAGCTGATAAGCTGAGAATCTATACTCTAGCTGAGGACTATGCTGGGTATAATAGCCCATTTTTGGCTCAACATGGAGTTTCCTTTTTGATTGAAGTAGAATTTGATGGGAATAAACGAAGAGTACTCTTTGATACAGCATCTTACGCTGATCCCATTCTTTTCAACATGGAAATTTTGGGAATTGACCCAAAAACAGTGGATATGATAATACTTTCACACAGCCATTTTGACCATACAGGCGGTTTGCTGGGCATCATGAAGAAGATAAACAAAGAAATTCCTATATTTGCTCATCCCAATATTTTTAAAGTAAGTTTTGCCATGGAACCAGAGTTCATGTACGCAGGAATATCCCCATTAAGAGGAGGCTCAAAAGAGGAAATTGAAAAACTTGGTGGTGTTTGGGTTCTGAGTAGAGATACTATAAAGTTAATGCCGGGTGTTTTTACGCTTGGAGAAATAACAAAAGAAGAGAAAGTCGAGTTCGAGAGAAATACTACAATAAGCCTTTATAAACTTGAAAATGGGAAAATAGGGCCGGATGATATCGAGGATGAAATGGGGCTTGCAATAAACACTAAGAAAGGTTTAGTGGTCATTGGGGGATGTGCTCACCCTGGCATTATCAGCATGGTAAAAAAGGCTGTAGAACTGAGTGAAATTACCAAAGTGCATGCCGTTATAGGTGGATTCCATTTAATAGAGGCAGATAATGAAAGAATTCAGAAAACTGTAGAAGCACTTAAAGAATTAGGGGTTAAGAGGGTTTTCACCGGACATTGTACAGGGCTTGAAGCCGAGGCACTGTTTGCAAGGGAATTCGGGAAGAATTTTGAAAAACTCCACTCTGGAAAAGTCATAGAAATCTAGAAGTCTTAAAATTTCAGCTTTTCTCTTTTAAGAATGCTATAATATGTAGTCTCTTAAATTTCAAGTTCAAGATCACAAAAAATTGAAAAGGAAATTAGCAGGGGGAGTATTCTCACTTTGCAGGAAATGCACCGAGCTGCTGAAGCATACTAACTGACCTCCTCCCCGCCGTGAAGGGCAAGGCTTTCACAAGGTAACATTTAGGTTTACAAAAGAAAAATAAAGACGTTAAAAGAGGGAATTTCATTTCAAGATTATTCTTGCGTCAACTATGACTGCGCCCTCGCCTTCGGGGTAAACGAAGACTGGGTTCAAGTCCATTTCTTTAATGTAGTCTTTGAGGTCGTTAATGAGTTGTGAGACTTTTAGCATCATGTCGACTATGGC
>QMUE01000091.1 GCA_003663535.1 Thermococci archaeon | reverse complement strand
TACATTGTGAGCCCTTAAGAGAACGCTTCCAGTTCCACCTCTGGCAGCCCAATCCTCACTTCCAACAACTCTTTTTCCATTTCTAAGAGTTTGAGAAAATACCGCACCCATATTAGTATTCAGAGAAGCCGGCCCAACACAAGCAATCCTATACTCCATTCCCTCAAACTTATCATTAAAGTTATCTATCAAGTATTGTGTGAGCGCATAAACGCCCTCCTCTCTCTTATAGCCTCTCCAGATTTCAATCACTTTTTCACAGTCAATTTCATGAAGTTCAACGTTTACCTTTTCTCCATCATTGGTGAGAATAAGCACTGTTGGTTTCTCCCGCTTCCCTTCGAGAACTACAAAATCAATACCTACTCTCTGAAATTGATAAGCGGCCCCTCCCATTGTTGAAGGAAAAACTCCACCATATTGGGGTGATCTATACACAAAAGTCATTCTATGAGCTCCAGGGAGGATAGAACCAGCAAATGGGCCTTTCCCAAAAACCATCACATTTTTTGGGTCATAAGGATCTTCAACTTCATAGGTTTTGTAAACCTCGTCATGAAGATATAGTGCATAGTCAATGATTCCATAAATTCCCCCTTGCTCAAAATCCTCCAGATTTATACTCTTTTCACTCAAGTTAATTTTAAGCACTGAAAACCTCATAGCACTCCCCCCAATACCACTCCGAGTGTTATGTAAAAAGGCAAATTATTTAAGATTTTTGGAATATATAAAAATGTGGGCTATTACAATAAGCAACGATAGTTAAATCTTAGGTTTATAGTCCATTACTTAAAGAAGAAAAAGGAGAAAAATTAGTAAGCAACCTTACGAGAACTGAAAAGAGGATTAGGCAACATAAGATGATGAAAGTATTAAAATTTATTGATTATTGAATACCTATACCCCTATTACGGTAAATTATTTTCTCTAGTGTCTTTAATCCCCACTCAGGGGATTTATCTAAGTGTTTTTCAATTTCTGATGGCGGGTTATACCACAGTTCTATTAACTTTCTCATTGGAGTATAGTTCTTTAAATCCTCTTTGGTTCTTATTATTTGCTCTTTTTGGAGATGACTAAATAAGACTCCCCAATTTTTATTCCCTAATTCTTTTCGAAGAACATCCTCTAAGTTTTTATTTAGAATAGCAAATTCGCTCTTTACTACAGAATCATCAAGGTTTTCTGAAAGTTGATAATTCAATGCTTTGAACAATTCCAGATTTCGCTCATCATTTTCTTTATCAAAGTCCCAGACTAAATAGGTAAATATACCAAACCCCTTAAAGATTAAATATGTCTCAAGGAGATTACCCTTCCCACCAACAGGAAGTATTGATACATTATTTCCATTTAACTCAAATCCCTTGTGTTCTGCAACGACTTCTAATGCAGCTTGATCGCTCCAACCTTCGACTAATATCACTTTATCAGCGAAGAAGCCTTCGTTTATTGTAGGATTTATTATTTTAGACAATTTCTTAAGCTGTTTTTGTTTTGAGATTATGCCAAAATTTTTCAAATCTTCTTTAAAGCGTTCTCTTGAATACCAATATACTTTGGTTTCTTTTGGTTTTCCTCTCTCAGGACTTTCTTCCTTTCTCAATAATCGTAAATTGTCAAAATTCTCAATACTAATTAATAATGGTGAATGTGTAGAGTATATTACTTGAATATCAAAATTTGAAAATTTTGATCCCTTAATCGACTGGAAGAGTTTCTGAAGGTGTTTTTGACGTTGAGGATGCTGGTATAACTCTAATTCTTCAATTACTAGCAGTATAGTAGGAGTAGTTGATTCTTCTTCCAAGGTGCTCTCTTGGGTTTGGATAACTCTGTGTTTAATCTCAACTAGATATTGTAATAATGAAAACAAAAGAGCTCTTTGAGTGCCATGACCAATTCGATCGATATGAACGCTAAATCCGTCTTCTTCAATCAATATTTCTAGAGTAGGGAATGGCAACTGAAACTCATCCAGATTCCAATTAATTAACGCTTTTGTACCAGGAGCGAACCTTTGAAGTATTTGAGATATCTCCCTGCTTAAAGCATCTAACAATTTTGAATTAGAACCCGGCATTTGCAGAACAGAAAGGCTTTGTTTATATTGCCTTTCTACTTCTCTAATTTTAGGATCGGATCTAATTTGATTTTCTATTAAGAGATTTGTGATTTCTGCTATGACACTACCTTTTTTGTATTCAGCTTCATCAGAGACATCCTTAACTGCAGGGATAAGCAGAAACTTTACCTGTTTATTTATTTTGCCTTTTCCAACTTCCTTATATCCAAAAAATTGTTCTTCCTCCGGAACCTCCCTAAGGTATTCTGGATGCTTTTTCTCATAATCAAGCAGTATTCCTAATATTTTGGCTTTAGGAGCCTTTTTAGGTAATTCAGGCAAATCAGGATATTTGGCTTTTAAGACTTCTGAATAGTGCTTCCTCATTTCTTCTGCTTTCATATTTTTAACCTCTACAAATTCAGGAATTTTCTTTGTAAATCCATAATATTTCTGATTATTTCTACTTGCAGGCCATTCCAACTTTTTCATAACCTTAAGATATCTCTTTTCGCCATCTTCTAATACATATTTTCCAAATTCTTCAATCTCCTTTTCGTTGGTTAATTCAAATGTCACTGTTATCTTTATCGGCGCTCCTATGTTCCTATCATAAAAATCATCTTCGTCATATTTTGCATTAGTAGTAAAGAAAATATCAACCGCCTTTAGAACAGCAGATTTTCCAGTTCCATTTTTCCCAATCAGAATTGTGAGATCATCAACTGGGATAGTTACATGTTTTAGTGATCTAAAATTCTCGATAGTTAACTTTCGTATCTTCATTAACTATCCCTCTGTTAATCTTAAGAAATAAAATACTTAAATTTATCTGCAGATATGAGAAAATAAGTGATCCTACAAACAGTAAATATTATAATTGGATAGGAGTTTTATTCACTATAATCCAATAGCCAAATTAAAGAGCACCCCACTCCCCAGTCAAAAATATGTCTAAAAAGGTGAGCCTCCATTCTTGAATACTAACAAATAAGTTCAGAAGGTGAATACTTAACTCATCTCAGCAATATATGCAAAAATAAAATTCTAAGACAACTTAGTCTCTCGTAGGGCAAGAAAGAAACTTAAACTAAATATAAAACGAGGAAATAAAAAGAGAGATCAGACTGGCTCAAATCTATCCTTAAGCTTTTCTAGAACACTAGGTAGGGTTGTGTACTCCATTTCCTCAAGTGGAAGACGGTGTGGCTCAAACGGCCCATGCCTTCTTATGTAATCAGCAACTTCTAAAGCCTTGTTCCTTGCATGTTCAAAGGCCACGTCTTCAAAGAGGTCAACGGGCCCTATCAGCTTTCCATCTTTGTTGATCTGCCATCCTAAAGCTATCACCCTCGGAGGCCCGTCAAATCTCGAGGGAGTTGCATATTTGAGGGGAACAGGCATTATTGGACCGTTGTGAGAACCACGCATCCACCCACTTACCAAGTGCGGAAATGCAAATGGCTCAAGAACCTCTCCAAGGGCTGGAAGTCCGCTTTGGGCTCTAACTATTGCCACTGGATCATCTTTTCCTACATATTCGCCTGCAATTTCGTAAAGCTTTTCGGTGCTTATAACTGCAACAGGCTCATCCTCCGGAAGTTTGTGACCCTTCTTCGGATAAACACGCTTTATAACATATCTTGATTTTGCACCAATTAATGCTAAGATATCATACAGCTCCTCGGGTGAATTGAGTATAACTTTTTTATGTTCTTTGATATCCCAAACCTCAAACCTAAAGCCCATGTGCATGTTGGGATCAATAACAAGGCCTGCTGTGTTGAAAGGATCTCCAAACATCCTGAAGATTGGTAAATTGAATGCTCCAGGTTCAGTTTTGTCCATGTGGAATGTAACTATAGGTTCACTCTTTCTAAGTGTTATCTCCATCTCAGCTACTCCAGGACCCATACCCCTGATGTTCCCACTAAAAGCATCCTTAAGTAAGTCCTGGCCTGCTCCATAAAGGCCGAGTTCTTTTGCGATCTCAGTAGCCTCTTTGAATACATCCCATGCCAATCCGTGGATTTTCTCGCTGTCGACACCGTGTTTGTGTGTCATAATAAGCTGAAGGTCATCCCCACAGTAGGTTGCGTGGAAGTCAATTATTATGCCCTCTTCTTTTGCTTTGTTTAGGAGTTCGTTAGCTTTTTCTATTAACGCTGGATGAACCTTGCAGTGGCCTGGCCATCCTCCAATATCCGCCTTTATCACACTTATAGTTATCTTTTCACCAATCGCCATATCATATCACCAATAATACGTTTACTTTCGGTCTTATAAAATTTTACCACCATAAAATATATCACTTCCAATGATACCAAGTGAACTATCCCTTCCTACGGAGGGATCTTCCTACTTGGATAAAAAGATTAAAAACCTCAGCAGATGTCAGTCCAACCAAACTCTTCTCTTGCTACTTTTATGAGCTCTTTGAGCTCTTCTTTCTTAATGTTAACGGTGCTAACTGCACCAACAAGAGCTATAATCCCATGAATTTCCTCTTGTACCTGTACAACATCATCACTGATCTTTGTCACCTTAAGCTCTCTCCTAGCAACCTCCTCTTCTGTAATTCTAAACTTATCCCCCCAATTTTTATGTGCTTTATTTCGGTCATGAATATCCCCTATTGTATTATATGAGTTTGAATCTGATAAAGTTTTCTTAACCCCTATCCAGCACTTGATTTAATAAAAGCCTCTCTCACATCCAGATTAAAAATTCGAAAAATTTTCTTGCTCTAATAGCCACCTCCTAATATCATAACGCTAAACTTGGCGTCAAACTTTTCAGTAAGGAACTTCCCAGGGGATTTCGGCCATACCAGGTAAAACTTATCCTTACTTACAAGCCGCTTATTCTCCGAAACCTCATACACGTGAAGCTCAGTCACAGGGAGAAATAACAAAGGCCTAGCTATAACAACATAGTTTAACTTCTTGGGAGTCAACAGACTCGCACTTAGCTCAGTATCGTAAATTCTGTAGATTCTCATAAAACCCAACGACGGGACACCAAACTCTTCAAAATCTTCCCTTACAAAACCATATTTTGTTATTAGCGATGAAGAAAGAGCACATGAAGATGAATAGCAGGTTATTTTTTCAACCGGTGAATAGATATATAGGTACTGGTCAAGAATCTTAAAACCCGAAAATGATGTCACTATAAAGGTCAACAATATCAAAATACTAAGTTGTTTTAGTCGATATTGACCCTTTTTTATATAATTATAGTACTTCCAGAACCATACTAATAGTGTGACAGGTATTGCGACATAGTATAGAACAAAAAACATGCCAAACATAACCGGGTCAGTAGCATGAGCATAGTATACCATTTTCAATCCCTCCTTTGGATATAACTAAACTCAACACCTTATTATGATATATCATCATTGCACACTGCACTCTTTCTTTGTATCTCTCAACTTCAAACTGGTTCACGACTCAAGTGGTTAACTGCATTTTCAATTTCGTCAATGGCTCATCTACATATTGTGATTGAAAGATTTTAAATTTTCCCCCTGAGTGGTGTTATTTGGACTTTCTGGCATTGATGTTGAATAGCTAGTGGGGTGATTCCCAAAATTAATCACCAGTCAAAATATCTAGAGGAGCGTTGTCAATTACTTTCCAAACCCAGTTTTGTGCATATGCACAAACTTTATATGTCATAAATTTCAATTATTTTCGGTGATTGAAATGAGACTAGCGATACCAGCTGAAGGTAATCAAGGGTTAGAAAGCAACGTAAGTGGGCATTTTGGAAGGGCCAAGTACTTTGTTTTTGTGGACGTTGAAGATAACAAAATCAAAAATGCAGAGGTTGTTGAAGTACCCTTCGAGGAGCACGGCCCAGGTGATTTGCCAAATTTCATCAAAGAGCACGGCGGTGAAGTTGTTTTGGCCTATGGAATGGGAAGGAGAGCGATAGACTATTTTAACAGCCTTGGCATTGAAGTTGTTACAGGAGCTTATGGGAAAATCAAGGATGTCGTTGAGGCATTTATCAACCAAGTTCTCGAAGTTGACCCTTACTGGAAAGAGAAGATAGAAAGGGAGAAAGAAAAAGAGGGG
>QMUE01000090.1 GCA_003663535.1 Thermococci archaeon | reverse complement strand
TCTCTGAACTTCAGGCTTCCTCTCCTTCACCCAAAACCTTCTCAAACTCTCGAAACTAAACATCACACATCACCAATAATTAATAGAATGCTCAAACTACAAGGAAATACTGGTCAAAAATGGACAATTCTAACAAATAGAGAGCAAGTTTACAGAGGACATCCTCGAACTTTGAAACGGGCACTTCTTTCTATCCTTCAACAACTTTTTAAAGACCTTTCAAAAAGGGTATTGCGGTGAGGGTTATGAGGATCGCGGTCATCGATTACGACAAGTGTAATCCTGATAAGTGTGGCCATTTCCTATGTGAGAGAGTTTGTCCAGTGAATAGAATGGGAGGAGAAGCTATAATCATTGATGAGGATAAGTACAAGCCAATAATCCAGGAGGCCAGCTGTACTGGATGCGGAATATGCGTTCATAAGTGTCCATTTAACGCAATAACCATAGTAAACCTGCCCGAAGAGTTAGGAGAAGGATGCGTGCACAGATATGGAGTTAATGGTTTTGCCCTTTATAGACTCCCTGTACTTAAGGAAGGAATGGTTGTTGGCATTTTGGGGCCAAATGGTACCGGTAAAACTACAGCAGTTAGAATACTCTCTGGAGAGATCTTACCAAACCTCTGTGGTTCCAATGATAAGTGGGATAACGTTATAAGAATGTTTAGAGGAAACGAACTCCAGAATTACTTTGAAAAGCTCAAAGAAGGCAATATAAAGAAAGTGGTGAAACCTCAATACGTTGACCTCATCCCCAAAGTGGTGAAAGGCAAAGTCAGAGATTTACTCACAAGGGCTGATGAAAGAGGAATTCTAGAAAAGCTTGTTGAGGAACTTGAACTTTCAAACATTTTGGATAGAGAGATTCAACATTTGAGTGGTGGGGAATTGCAGAGAGTGGCCATAGCAGCAGCCATGGCAAGAGATGCAGATTTCTACTTCTTTGATGAGCCTTCATCATATCTCGACATAAGACAGAGGCTTAAAGTGGCAAAAGCCATCAGAAAGCTTGCCGAGGAAGGGAAATCAGTTATGGTTGTGGAACATGATTTGGCAGTTCTTGACTATTTAAGTGATATTATTCATGTGGTTTACGGTAAACCGGGGGCCTACGGTATCTTCTCCATGCCTAAAGGTACTAGAGTAGGAGTGAATGTATTTCTAGAGGGTTATTTACCAGAAGAGAACGTTAGATTCAGATCATATCAGATAAGATTCACAAAACTGAGTGAAAGGCACAGCCAGACGGGAGACGTGCTGGTGGAATATCCCTCATTAATTAAGGATTATGGAAACTTTAAACTTGAAGTCGAGAGTGGAGAAATTTACAAAGGTGAAGTCGTCAGCATTGTGGGGCCAAATGGGATAGGTAAGACCACTTTCGTCAAGATGCTTGCTGGTGTTGAAGAACCAAGTGAAGGAAAAGTTGAGTGGGAACTTAAAGTGAGCTACAAACCCCAGTATATAAAGGTGGACTATGAAGGAACCGTTTATGAATTGTTGAACAAGATCGATCCTGCTAAACTCTTGAGCAACTTTTACAAGACAGAGTTACTTAACCCCTTAGGCCTCCCAGATCTTTATGAGAGAAAAGTAGATGATCTAAGTGGAGGAGAATTACAAAGAGTGGCTATAGCAGCTTGCCTTCTGAGAGATGCTGATTTATATCTCCTTGACGAACCCTCTGCTTATCTAGATGTTGAACAAAGGTTGGCCGTTTCAAGGGCCATAAGACATCTCATGGAGAAGAATGAAAAGACGGCCCTTGTAGTTGAACACGATGTGTTGATGATCGATTACATAAGCGATCGCATAATGGTCTTCGAAGGTGACCCGGGTGAACATGGTAGGGCCCTACCCCCAATGGGAATGAGGGATGGAATGAACAGGTTTTTATCCAATGTTGGTATAACCTTCAGAAGAGATCCAGACACTGGAAGACCAAGGGCAAACAAAGAGGGAAGCGTCAAAGATAGAGAGCAAAAAGAGATCGGAGAGTACTATTATACAATCGAGTGAATTCTAGATTCTTTTAATAGGATTTTCCAATTTTTCAAATTTTTTGTATATTTTTGTATAAATTTGCCAAATTTTAGAGGCAATACATAACAAAACAACTAAAAATTTAAATAGAACAAATACAAGTTAAGAATGGAGAACGTAATGGAATATGCACTTAACGTTTACATAATTTCAATCACCCTTATTAAGCTCTTGGCAGGGGCCTTATTCTTAATTGGTTATCTAAAGACTAGAAGATTCTCCGCACTTCTCATTTCATTCGCTTGGTTCCTAGCGATCCCTGTTGCCACTTTCGGCGCTATTGATATAAGAGTTGAGAACGCCATGATAAGCCTAGCCTATGCATTTACACTTCTCGCAGTCTTTAGACTAATCCAAGAAGAGCAAATAATCCTCTTACCCAAAAGTATTACTATCGCAATGCCACTTGTATTAGTTGTTACGGGAGTAGGCACAAGCCTCATTAAGAGTATCCCTGAGGAGGGATATCTAATAAGCGGCGTTTTTGAATTCATTGCAGGTTTGATAGTTATTGAAAGCCTAAGCACTTATTACAACAGAAATGCAAAAGGATTAGGTATTTCCCTAGCACTTTGTGGAATTATGACCATTTTTTACCCAATGTTTTATCAGAAACCACCTAACATGTTAATAACCCCAATCACGGCATGGTCAATTATAGTACCACAATTTTGGTTCTATTCTAAAATTATATATAGTGAGCACTTTTTTAAATGGCCTCAAAGTATGGAAACTTCTAAAACTCTAAAAATCGAAGGAACTCACATTATCCCACCAAGTGAGTTTGAAGACGTTAAAGATAAGATAGGCCTCTACCCAACGCTTGCATTCCTTCGAAACTTCAAACCATTTCCAGGTTGGATATCCTACTTATTGAGCACTGTAGAGAGGCCCAAAGCCCTTTATCCAACTGATCTCTATAAAATCACCGAAATAAGTACTAAATACTTTAGAGAGGCTCAACAAAAAGGCACAAAAGGAATAGCAATAATAGAAGGCCTAGAATTTCTAAAGCTGTATAACGATTTCGAAGCTGTGGCAAAAATGTTGAGCAATGTGAGAGATTATGTGACTCTTAACAATGGTACTCTAATAGTAGTTGCAGAGAAGAGTGGCTGGGATGAGAAAGAATGGGCAACTTTAAGACGGATTCTAGGTGAAGAATAACTATCCCAAATAAGCAATAGCATGAAAAGAAAAACTAGAGGGCCCCAACAAATAAATAAAGGAAACTAACTTTTGGCAACTTTATTAATAAGCCTCAGAATATACGTATTCTCTTCCACAGTTGTTGCACCCTTATTTCTAGGAATTCCGATATCTACATGAGCACTAATTCCCAATTCCTTCAAAAAGTTCTGGGCCTTTCTTTTAATTACTTCATAATCATCCTTTTTTATCAACCCATAAAGAGTCGGGCCCCAAGAGCTCTGGCCATAACCATAAGTATTCTCCTTCAAGAATTCTAGCATAAACTTAACATCTTCTCTAAACTCTCCACCCTGATACTCCTCAAAGTGCTTTCCAACGAGCATCTGGATTTCAGTTAGATGCTTTCCAAATTCTTCAATATTCCTCTCTTTAAGTGCCGGCAAGAGGCCAAGGAGAATTCTATGGGAAATTTTCTCTGCAATTTCTACCCTGCCTGCTAAATTTTGCATTATAGGCTTTTCCTCCTCCTCATCAAAACCTCGCTTGACATGAGGGATTATCAAGAGAAATCCCCAATCTTCTGGGAGATCTTCCCTTATTATGAGTTGGGGAATACTTCCTTTAACACCGCTATCCATTACAAATCCTCCATATTTGAATGTGTAAATGCCAGCCCCAGAATTCTTACCTCTACCAAGAAGAGAGGCAAGGTTTTCAATCTCTACTCTAATGTTATTAAGCTTGGCTAGTGCCAACCCTACACCGAGAGTCAGTTGAGTAGTCGATCCCAACCCCACATGCCGAGGGATTGCATTTTCCACATCAATCAAGTAGTTAAAACCAGTTAAAAATTTCTGATTCATTTTATCTATTACAAACCTTATTGTCTTTGCGTCCTCTTCGTTCGCTTTTATTTCAAGTTTATCATGAGGCATGACCCTTATTCTGTAACCTCCCTCCAAAGCTAATCCTAAAGACCCAAAACGTCTCCCTAAATAGGCTGATGGGTCTATCAATCCCAGATGGAGTCTTTTTGGTGTTTCGATTAGCATTTTCTCACCCCAACTTTTTATATTCTAAGCATTAAAACACTTTTTGGTGGTGGCATGAAGTTCGCTGGCATCAGTCTAGAAGAACCTAGAGTTATGGGAGTAATTAATGTTTCCCCGGAAAGCTTCTTTAAAGGTAGCATCAGGCAAAGAGAGGATGAACTAATAGAAACAGCCCTAAAGATGCTCGAAGATGGTGCGTCTTTCATAGACATTGGAGCCAAATCTACAGCTCCATATTTGGAAAATCAAATACCTGTGGAAGAAGAAATAAGGAGAGCGCTTTGGGCATTAAGTATTCTTAGAGACAACGTTGATGTCCCCATAAGTATTGACACCACAAACGCAAAAGTTGCAGAAGAGGCCATAAAAGTTGGCGCAGATATAATAAATGACATAAGCGGCCTTAAAGGAGACCCAAAGATGGTAGAAGTCGCCAGAGAATACAATGTTCCGCTTATCCTTTGCGCTCATAAGGATGTTAAAGATTTCAGTGACCCAATTCATGAAGTAATTAACGCCCTTCAAGAGAGTCTACAAATAGCCTACAAAAACAACATTGAGAAAGAGAAAATCGCCATTGACCCAGCGATTGGATTTTTAAGGCCCAAATATCCCCCATGGTACGAGTGGGATTCAAAAGTTATTGCCAATCTAAATTTGCTTAAGGTGTTTGGCCTTCCAATTCTTGTTGGAGTCTCAAGGAAATCATTTATAGGCGCAATAACAGGCAGAAGAAACCCGATAGAAAGGCTGGCAGGAAGCTTGGGAGCAACCGCTATAGCAGTCTGGAATGGAGCAAATATTATCAGAACCCACGACGTTAAGGAAACTCTTGATGCGATTAAGATTGCACACTTTATAAAAAGATTTAGAGAGTAAGCTCTTCTATTTCAAATTTTTCATTTTCGAGATCTATAGTCAGGTAAAAAGCAGTCCTATTTTTAACTTCCCCAAAGCTTAATTCTGAGTAAACTTCAAATGTTGAGGAAACTATCGCAAAGAGATTTTCTCTTTCTACTTTTAAGAGGCGCGAATACCGTTTATATAATGAATTCCTTTCTCTTTCCCTCACCATATAAGCAGTTACAAAGCCCTTTATTTCGGATGGTGTGATAAATAAGCTGGCAGTGTTAAGCGTTGTCCTAACCACAGGGACAATTTCCTTGAATCTTTTTAAGATCTCATCCTTCGAGAAAGACCGCAATGAACTCAGCAAATAGAGGCCCAGTACATAGCTGTCAGAGATATCTTTAAGATTTTCATTGTCCAATCCAGCCATATCTATCAATATCTGCTTATTCAAATCCCCATTATGATAAAACCAAAAATTAAAACCCTCTGGGGAGGAATACACTAAAGGCTGAGCATTGAAAAGATTAACAGTTCCTTGGCTAGCAGCTCTTGTATGGGCTAGAAGAACACCAAAACCATCAAGGGATTCTAAAAACTTTCTTACACCTTTTGTGTCTTCAAAAATAGGCTTAGATGTTTTATAGTGTTCCAGATCATCCTTACTAATCCATACAAAGCCCCAGCCATCCTTGTGATAGGGACTTTTTCCAAACGCCACTTTATAAACGTCATTCTCTGAGGATTTTACCAAGGCATCCACAAACTCCCTCATTTCACTTCCATTCCCAACTGCAAAGAGTACTCTGCACATTTTACTCACCAAACTTTTTTAGACAAAGAAGTTTTAAAAATATTGGAGGGACAAAGGTGATCCTTAAACAACTCAAAGAGAAAGCTATGAAGAAAATAAAAGAAGACTTTAGAATACTGGACTTCTCATTCGCGTTGCCTTATACTTATGTTGTCTTAGAAGGGCCCGAGGGGAAAGCTATTGGCCTAGCAATGACACTCCCCGAAGAGATAGGAGAATACAAGACATCGTTTAAGTCGCCTAGCTTAAAAGAGTT
>QMUE01000089.1 GCA_003663535.1 Thermococci archaeon | reverse complement strand
CCATTAATCTTTATTACAGTCTCGTCAACTGCGATGAAATTTCTCTGCTTTTTTACTGTGAAGATTTTTGGCTTGTAAACTGCTTCTGCGAATTTTTGAACTGTTTCCCAGACTGTTGTATAACTGATTTCCAGCAGTCTTCCAACTTGACGGTAACTGAGACCTTTCAGGTATAATTTCACTGCCCTCATTTCTCTCCCTACTGGGATTTTGTTTCGGCGAAAAGGCGTTTAATGCCAAAAGCAAGTAGTAAATAATAATTTCAGCCTTCATGGCTATTCTACTCTAGAATATTTTAGTAACTTAAACCCGATACCCCGCTACTACTTATCCTATTCATGTAGTAAACTTTAAAAGCACTCTACATTCTTATGCTAAACAGGGTGAAGGAGGAGAAGAAGTATGGGAAACTGTACACAAACATTTGTCAATGCCATAAAGGGATACACCTTTGATGACGTGCTTTTAATCCCTCATGAAACTGAAGTGGAACCAAAAGATGTGGACGTTTCTACACAAATTACCCCAAAGATAAGACTTAACATTCCAATTCTGAGTGCTGCAATGGACACAGTGACAGAATGGGAGATGGCCATTGCCATGGCTAGACTAGGAGGATTGGGTGTTATTCACAGAAACATGAGCATAGAAGAGCAGGCTGAGATGGTCAGAAGAGTGAAGAGAGAGGAAACTGTGGAAGAAGTCATTACAATTTCTCCCGAAGAAACTATAGATTATGCGCTTTTCTTAATGGAGAGAGAGGGAATAGATGGCCTTCCTGTTATTGACAACGGGGAACTCGTGGGCATAGTTACAAAGACTGATATAACCACCCGAGAAGGAGAGAGGGTAAAAGAAGTCATGACAAAGGACGTAATAACAGCAAAAGAAAGTGCTAGTGTGGAAGAAATTATGGCCCTAATGATCGAGAACAGTATAGACAGAGTTCCAATAGTGGATGATAACGGAAAATTAGTGGGAATCATCACTATAGGAGACCTCTTAGCAAGGAAAAAACACAAAAACGCAGTAAGAGACGAGGAGGGGCGATTAATAGTCGCTGCCGCGGTTTCTCCTTTTGACATTAAAAGGGCACTGGCCCTAGATAAAGCTGGAGCTGACGTGATAGTCATAGATACGGCCCATGCACATAATTTGAAGGCAATAAAAGCTATGAAAGAAATAAAAAACAAAGTAGGGGCCGAACTCATAGTAGGCAACATAGCAAATCCCAAAGCTGTTGATGATCTGACCTTTGCAGATGCAGTTAAAGTTGGCATTGGGCCAGGAAGTATATGTACAACAAGGATAGTTGCTGGAGTGGGTGTGCCACAAATAACGGCAATATCAATGGTAGCAGACAAAGCCGTAGAGTATGGGATTAGAGTGATAGCTGACGGAGGGATCCGATATTCTGGAGATATCGTGAAAGCTATAGCAGCCGGTGCCGATGCCGTAATGCTTGGAAACCTCCTGGCGGGTACAAAGGAGGCTCCAGGAAGAGAAATAACAA
Source organism: Thermococci archaeon (assembly GCA_003663535.1). Taxonomy (GTDB): domain Archaea; phylum Methanobacteriota_B; class Thermococci; order Thermococcales; family Thermococcaceae; genus Thermococcus_A. The sequence goes on along the minus strand of QMUE01000089.1, from coordinate 4,680 downwards.
TAAACGGAAGGAGATACAAACAGTACAGAGGAATGGGGAGCCTAGGAGCTATGATGAAAGGTGGAGCAGAGAGATACTACCAAAAAGGCCACATGAAAACGCGAAAGTTCGTTCCTGAGGGTATTGAAGGAGTAGTTCCTTACAAAGGGAAGGTGAGTGAAGTACTCTACCAGCTTGTAGGTGGACTGAGGGCCGGAATGGGCTACGTTGGTGCGAAGAACATAAAGGAACTTAAAGAAAAGAGTGAGTTTGTGATAATAACCCACGCTGGAGTTAGAGAGAGCCATCCACATGACATTGCAATCACCAATGAAGCACCTAACTACCCACTCGAAAGGTGATTTTTACATTTTTTTGTTTAAATAACAAATTTTTTAAAGTAAATTTTACAATTTTATGTTGAAGGTGACGCTCATGTGGGAAAAATTCATTGAAGAGAAGGTCAAAGAGATTAAAGAGACTGTAGGAGAGAAAAAAGCTATAATAGCCCTAAGCGGGGGTGTGGATAGCTCCACAGCAGCAATACTGGCTTACAAAGCTATCGGAGACAGACTTCATGCCGTCTTCGTAAACACAGGGTTTTTGAGAAAGGAGGAACCAGAGTTCGTTATAAAGACATTTAAAGAGGAATTTGGCTTAAATCTAATTTACGTAGATGCACAAGAGAGGTTTTTCACCGCACTTAAAGGCGTAACAGATCCAGAAGAGAAAAGAAAAATAATAGGCAAGACCTTCATAGATGTGTTTGAAGAGGTTGCCAATGAAATAGATGCAGATTTTCTTATCCAAGGCACGATAGCTCCAGATTGGATTGAGAGCCAAGGAAAAATAAAAAGCCACCACAATGTGGGCGGACTTCCTGAGAGGTTAAACCTCAAGCTCATTGAACCTTTAAGGGATCTCTACAAGGACGAAGTTAGGGAAGTAGCAAAAGAACTTGATCTTCCAGAAAAAATTTACAATCGCATGCCATTCCCCGGCCCGGGATTGGCCGTGAGGGTCTTAGGAGAAGTAACGCCAGAGAAGGTTGCGATAGTAAGGGAGGCAAACGCCATAGTGGAAGAAGAAATTGAAAACGCAGGCCTTAAACCATGGCAGGCCTTTGCTGTGCTTTTGGGGGTCAAAACCGTCGGTGTGCAGGGGGACATAAGGGCCTACAAAGAGACAATAGCGGTCAGAGTAGTTGAGAGTTTGGACGGAATGACTGCAAATGCCATGAACGTTCCATTTGAAGTGCTACAAAGAATAGCCTTCAGGATAACGAGCGAGATCCCACAGGTAGGGAGAGTTCTTTACGATATAACGAACAAGCCTCCAGCAACAATTGAGTTCGAGTGATAATGGAAAGATGACGGAAAGAGATTTAAAACACTAACACAAATAACTTTGAGGGAGAGGACATGAAGGAAAAAAGCCACGAATTGCTGACAATCACTGTTGAGGATTTCGGCCCTATAAAAGAAGGAAAAGTAACACTGAAGCCTCTAACAATATTTTTTGGGAAAAATAATACTGGAAAAACGTACATAGGATACCTAATATGGGGAATCACTAAGAATGATCCTTTCATCGGTAGAAAGGTTCAAGGTCATGACAAATTAATTGAATTGCTCAAGAATTATACCCCTTCCACACAACATACCTCCTCCCGTAAGTTCCCGTTTGGGTCTTATGAATATGCTGGAGAGGTGGATATATTTCCCACGATTCTACTTACCAAAGAAAATGTTCAATCCCTGTTTAATTTTCCAATCCAGTTTAAGCAGGCAAAAGCACTAATTCCTACTCAAATTAAACTCAAAATAGGAATAGAACTTAAAGAGAAGATATCGAAAGATGAAAGCTTGTTGGAGAACTTTCACAAACTCAGTTTTCCAAATTCCTTAAAGCCGAGATTTGGGTTTGCTAAAGGGCCCAGTAAAAAAAACGAGAACGAACATGAAATTAAGGAATACGAATTCGAAGTCATAGTTCTTAGAGATACTAACACTAATGAATACTATGTTTGTATAACTGCTCCTCCAAGAATTTTAGAGAATGAAGCAAAACATATAGCCATGAATATTGTTAACAACATTATTAACTATGAGTTTAGACGTGTGATTAGTAATCCTATATTTATTCCTGCCTCAAAAAGCGGGTTTGTCTTACTAAGTAAACTTTTAGCGAAGAATCTTCTCGAAGAGAAGTTTAGTAGACAATACAAACTAATTAGATATACCTCTGAAGAGGAAGAAAAAGAACTTGAATTAAGTCTTCCAGGTCCAATTGTAGATTTTATAAAAAAGGATCCAACATTTTCTCAAAGTTACTCTGAGAATCCAAAAACAGAATTCGAGGATATAATTGAATTCCTAGAGAATAACTTACTTAAAGGAAGACTTGAATATAATAAAAATTTGAATCTGATAAGCTATTTACCATCCTTAAGCGAGAGTTTGTCATTGCCTCCCCAATATTCATCTTCATTGGTTGTTGAGTCAATTCCTTTATTGCTATACTTGAAATATACAGACTTTATCCGGAAGAAAACACTCGTTATAATGGAAGAACCAGAAGCACATCTCCATCCCGACGCACAGAGAATACTTGCAAAGGCTCTAATTAAACTTGTAAACAGAGGGGTTTATGTGATATTAATAACTCATAGTCCATACATCCTCCAGCAAATAAACAACAACATCAAATTATATTATCTCAAAAAGAATGGAAAAGAAAAAGAACTAAAAGAATTCCTCGAAAAGCATGGTTGGGAAGAGAATGAAATAATAGATCCCTCAAAAATTGCCCCATATCTCTTCGATGATAGTGAAGGATATACAAAAATACGTGAACTTGATATTATTGAAAATGATGGAATTTCATCTGAAGCCTTTTATCATACCATACGAGAACTTTTTAATGAAACTTATGAACTAATAAATCTTCTAGAGTCTGATAACAATGAAAGAGCTGAGTAAGCTGGTGATGATTCAATGAGTGTAAAATCTACAAAAGATGTATTAACACAACTAAGGAAGTTCTTTGACTCAAACCTACTAGACTCCAGTAGGGTTGAAATTAGGGGAAATAGCATAGTAGTAATTGAGCGAGATAAGGGAGCTAAGTTGAAAAAAATGATTATAAAAGATATTTCCATTTCTAGTGAGAATATAGTACGATTTCATGTCTCCAAAGAAATGGTGAAGTTTTTTAAGAACAAAGATAACTGTGAAACGGCAATTTTGCTTCTGCTTGAAAACAATGGCAATCATAAGATTTATGTCATATTACCAGAAATGAAAAGTTCTATAAAAACTATAGAAAAATATGAAAAAGCGATAAAACAAATTACAAATACAGCTCTTTCTGTGGTTATGATTTTAAGGTTCGTAGAAGTAGATGTGCTTGATGAGAGTGTGGTTAGATGGTATGGGGTTGTGGGAGTTAAATTGGGTCCAATAGATATGGACACTATTATGTTGTCACGAACTGCAAAAACTGTTTCTGATAACGAATATAAGCTGTATGAACAGCTTATCAAACGTGAAGAATTATCTGTTGAACTCCCTTGGAATAATTCGTTAAAAATAATAAAAAAAGGCTTTGTTTCAAATTTAGACGACACTGTAGAGTTCTCAATTAATGAGTTAGTTTGAGGATCAAATTGGAGGGGACAAGATGATAATCATAATGGATAACCACGGGCAATACGTGCACAGGATCTGGAGAACTTTGAGGTATCTTGGGGTTGAAGCTAAAATAATCCCAAACACCACACCCCTAGAAGAAATAAAGTCAATGAACCCAAAGGGTATAATATTTTCAGGCGGCCCAACTTTGGAAAGAACGGGCAACTGTGAAGCAATCCTAAAGCACTACGAGGAATTTAATGTGCCAATTTTAGGGATTTGTCTGGGACACCAGCTTATAGCGAAGTACTTTGGTGGTAAAGTAGGAAGAGGGGAGAAGGGAGAATACAGCCTCGTTGAGGTTGAGAGAATTAAGGAGAACGACATTTTCAAAGGACTTCCAGAGAAGCTTAAGGTTTGGGAAAGTCACATGGACGAGGTTAAAGAACTTCCAGAGGAGTTTGAACTTTTAGCTAAGAGTGAGTTCTGCCCTGTTGAAGCTATGAAACATAAAAGTCTACCAATTTATGGGGTGCAGTTCCACCCAGAAGTGGCACACACGGAAAAGGGAAGCGAAATCTATAGGAACTTTGCCGAGCTTTGTGGAGAACTTTAAATCTTTTTGTTTATGTGACCTACCCCGCCCTGAAGGGCGAGGTTTTCGGAAGGAAAAGAATGGACTTCACTTGAACTTGGTTAACCACTCTAATACCCCCATCAGAAATACTAACTTTCTTGAAGTTTCTTCATGTTCTCTTCACTCCAAGGAGGGTTTTCTTCTCTATATGATGATTATTCCTTGATTCTATTTAAAGCTTCCCAAAAACACAAAAAATCCATTTCTCCTATTAAATGAGGAGCATTAGAGGAATCTGTCCTCTTCTTGTCATGAAGCATGAAATTTGCAGAGCACAGATATTATTAGATCCTCTTAATTTTTACTCTCATATAGTAGAAAATCTTATAAGCTTAGTGATAGTAATCATGCTCCAGAAATTTCCCCAAAATCAACCTCTGGGAGGCAGATGCCTTTGTAGTGGGTGGTTTTCCATGGGCTACACCATATATT
>QMUE01000088.1 GCA_003663535.1 Thermococci archaeon | reverse complement strand
TTAGAACTCCGAGAAGATTCAAGTACACGCTATCACCATAAGAGGAGTACCTCAAACTTATTTAAATATCTTTCACTTCCAATATGGCTCTCGCATAAGGACCGCCTTTTTAAAAATCTTAATAATCTCTTCCTCGCTAGCACCGTTTCTTATTGGGGTTACTACGTCTATTAAGTCATCTCTTCTTAGAAGGCATGTTTTTAAGTGTCCTGTTGATGTTAATCTTATCCTTGTACAGTTGGCACAAAAAATAGTATTATGCATTGACCTTACAACCTCAACTTCTGCTGTACCATATTTTGTTGGTATGAAGTATTTTTTCCTTCTATGCATCTTACGTTCTTTTATTTTTATAGCTATCTTTTCAAACTCTTCTTCCAGTGGTTTTAGGGGATAAAAGTACTTCTTGAAAAACCAGGAATCTTCCATCTCTCTGGGGACTTCAATTTCAATAAGCTGAAGAATTGCTCCTTTTTTAGCTGTGTAGTCTATCATATCCCAGATTTCATTATCATTGAGGCCTTTCATAACCACCATGTTGAGCTTAACGGGATAAAAAAGTTTGACTGCAGCATTTATTCCGTCCACTACTTGTGATAGCATGTCAAAACCGGTTATCTGTTTGTATTTTTCTTTGTTTAACGTATCTAAGCTAATATTGACCCTGTCAAGTCCTGCATCTTTTAAAGCCCTTCCTAGACTTTTTATGGTTGTCCCATTGGTGGTCATGGAGAGATCAACTACATATGGTTTGATTCTCCTTACTATATCCACCACATCATTCCTTATGGTAGGTTCTCCACCTGTTAGCTTCACCTTTCTTATCCCTAGCTTTGAAGCTATTTTGACGATTAGTTCTATCTCTTCTGGACTCATTTCTTGAAAATCGAGCGTTTGTCCTTCTCTATGGCAGTAAAAACAGTTTAGGTTGCACTTATTGGTGAGTGAAATTCTTAAATTGGTGACTGGTCTCCCAAAGCGATCTACCAATGTCATAGTTTTCCCTCTGATAATTAAAGTTTTTTGATTTAAAAAAAGCTTTTGGGTAAACAGTTATGTTAACCTAATATGGTGCGAAAAGTAAAAGAACAATAGGGATGTATATACTTACAGGGGGGATTATAGTGGACATGGAAAAAATTCGTGAAGTTGTTAAAAAGGCGGAAACTCTTCATAAGGAATTTCAGAAAGTTTTTCTGGGATTATATTCACTTTCATCAAATTGGAGCTTTGAGGAACTTAGAGATGTGCTCTCTTCTCTATATAGTGTAATTGAGAGAAAATTTGATACTGCATCTGAAATAGTTAGCTTGGCCTCATTAGTGGGGGGACGCTTCGAGGTCTTTGCAAGAGAACTTCAAAAAAACGAACACCAAATGAAGTTTCGTGTAGAGGAGCTTTTCTCACTTGTTGAAAATCCCAAAATTAGCTTTAGTGAAAGGTCAAAGGTAAATGCTTCACTTCAGAGACTTTTACAGTTTTATAGGATTTATGATTATTCTATAACTCAATCAATCCAAAAATTGAATGGAGAGCTTGAAGGGCTTATATTTATAAGTGAAGAGAGGAAACTACCACCGGCGAATATCTTAAACAAAATGCAAAAAATAGAAATATTGGAAAAAACCGTGACTAACTTGGTATCCTTCGTGTATTATCTTTATTATCACCCTTCATGGGTTCATAAAGTAGAAGAAGCTTTGAGAGACTGGCATTCGAAAGGTTTGCTATGGGTTGAAGTTAGGAATATTGAGAAGAATAGTGGTGTGGAGAGAGGACATGCTACGAGAATCCTTGAAGGTTTGATGCTCATTGGTGTTGTGGAAAAGCGGGAAAGAGGTGGTGAATATGTCTACAAACTCAGAGGTTTCGGTGAGGATTAGAGGGATATACAGTACAGCATTAACAAAGGTTCTACTTGAGGAAGGGTTTAAGATAAGCCAGCCAAGCCAAAGGATTGTCGAAAGGTTCAACATTGAGAAGGTATATGATGAATTTGATGTAGATATCCAAGACAAAAGAGACTCCCACGGTATAGTTTTAGTTGGTACAAGGGTTGAGGAGGTAAAAAAAGTTTTTGAAGAAAAATTTTTGGATGTTTTCTTTAGGAGAATTCCGTACCAGCTTTATGGAGTATATAAAGGTATGGTGGTTAAAAGGGACGACAGATATGTGTATGTGGACATAGGGAGTGCTATTGGAACATTGCTAATTGAAGAACTTCCGGATGCGGTTGAAGGGGACGAAGTGCTGGTTCAGGTCAAAAAGAAGAACTTGCTCCCCCATTTGAGTGTCTTAGTCACGATTCCTGGGGACTATGCAGTGCTTATTCCAAAACCAATTGGTACACAGAAACATGTAAAGATCTCAAGGAAAATTAGAGATCAAAATGAGAGAGAAAGACTCAGAATACTTGGCTTAAGCGTGGATCTGGGGGACTGGGGGGTTCTATGGAGGACAGCTGCAGCATATAAAGATTGGAATTTATTAAAGGATGAACTCATTAAACTCTCGAAAATTGCTAAGAGACTTAAGGATATAGATAAATACTCTGCTCCAGCGCAGATTGTGGAAGGAAGGGATGTATATGAAGTAGAGTTTGGAGGAGTAACCAAATCAAAGCTTGATGACATTAGAAACACTGTGGTTCCAACAATAGGGGGTCACCATAAATTCAAAGCGTATGACCCAGAACTTGGATTTGCAGTTGAAATAGCAGAAGGTATTTTAAGTAAAATGCCATCCCAGCGTAAAAAAGTTAGTGATGGATTTTTAGAGGCCCTAATCAATCATAAAGGCCCAAAAACTGGATGGATATTTAGGTTTGAGCATGTTAAACCCGATGGCCAAGTGATTAGAATAGGGCCAGGGGAGATTTTAGAGATCTCATTAAACCCCATTAAACTTAAAGTCAAAAGACACTTAAAGCCAGGCAAGTTCTATGATGGCCTTGACATTCCCATTGAAAACGGTGATTATGCAATAACCGAGATAGAAGAGGGTAAATGGTGGTTTAAGCACAGCTATTATGATAAAGAGGGGAATCTTAAGGGAGAGTACTACAATATTTGTACACCAGTCGAGGTTTATCCAGACAAGGCCAGATATATTGACTTAGAGGTGGATATTGTAAAGTGGCCTGATGGAAATAAGGAGATAATTGACAAAGAAGAACTAAAAGTGCACTATGAAGATGGACTTATAAGTGAGAAGCTTTATAAGGCCATATTAAGGCTCACTCAAGAGTTGTTTGAGAAGATTTAATTTTTTCTATATCCTCTATTCCTTTATCCGTTATTTTAAAGTGCACAATTCCTCCTTCAGGTCTGAAACGGTGTCTTTCTAATACTGCTATCCTTAAACCTGGTCGTAATTTTTCTAAGCGCAGGATGTCTTTGCATTTATACCCCATGATGTGTTCGGCCAGTGGTTTTAGGGTGTTCTGTTTTGAGTCAAAGTATACTTGATTTGTTACAATAACGGCAAGATTATACTTTCTTGCAAGCCACAAAAGTATCTGAAGCTGTTTCCCGAGATCCGTTGTCATTGAGCTTTTCTTCTCCTCGATACGATAATGATTTGTTATTGAATCAACAACGATCATAGAAAACTTTCCATTGACGATTTTTTTAAGACTCGAGATTGTTTTTTTCTGTTCTTTAAAGTCAAAGGCTTCGAATATCAGAAACTTTTGGAGAGTGGAATTGGGATCCATGTCCCTTGACTCAACCATCTTGGCCAATCTCTCTGGAGAAAATCCTCCTTCTGTATCTATATAAGCCACTTTTCCCTCATTTAAAAGACCTATTTGCATAGCAAGAGTTGTTTTTCCAGTAGCAAATGGGCCGTATACTTGTGTTAGAATTCCTTTGTCTATTCCTCCGCCTAATAGGGCATCTAAGTTCTTGCTGCCCGTGGTTAACATTGTCTACACCATTAAACTTCGAAAGGTTTTCCAATTTCCAAAATTTTTACTAGACTCCAAACTCGTTTTTCTCGGAGTTCATTAATGAGTTCATTTGGATCGGCTTCACTGTATGTTCCATAATGCATAGGTATTGTTATTTTTGGTCGCATGGTTTCTATGATATTTGCAGCTTCTCTTATATTTGCAGTTGATCTCCCACTTATTGGAACAAAGAAAATATCGATCTTTCCACGCAAGTTTTTAAAAATCGGGCTGTAATAGGTATCCCCGGGATGGAAAATTCTTCTTTTTCCATCAGAGATAATATATCCAAGGGGATACTGGCTGGAAGGATGTTCTACGAAAATTGCCTTAACCTTCACGTTATTTTCTAACTCTATCTCTTTTCCCCCTTCTATCTCTCTGACCTTAGTCACCCCATCGTTTATTGCCATTAAATAAACTGTTTTTGGCCCTATTACCGTGGCGTCTCTAAGTCTAGCTAGGAGAGGAGTTTTTCCATAGTGGTCAGTGTGTTCATGAGTCACTAAGATGTAATCAACACCATCTATCGCGTCGTCGTTAACATATTCGTAAGGGTCTATGAGGATTTTCACATCATTTATTTCAATCCAAAAACACGCATGCCCATACCAAATGATCTTCATAGGCGTAGCCTCCACAGATAATAGATTAAAACCCCACTTAAATCTTTCCCACGTGACGTTGGTTTTATAAAGGGATTATAGTTATTTCGATTTGAAGTCATATGAAAGAGGTAAAAACTAGAGAGTCATGTGTATTCTTGATAGTTGAAGAGATTTGGAAGACTGGAAGAGAAATAACTAAGATTAATTGTAGATTTCCTGATATAAGTAGGACTTGTGAAATTGAAATCATTGGGAGGCCCAAAAAATGAAAAGGTACTTCTTCTTGCCTTTAACATTGCCATTTTTAATTCTATTCATTCTTTTATTGCTCCTGTTGTTCATCCTGTTTGCCAGCACGATAACCATTGCCTTCCAAAAGTTGGGACTTCCTTTGCCGGTAGTATTCACTTTATTCTGGGCCGCTCTAATAGGGAGTTTCATAAACATACCAATCAAAGAAATAAAGAGTTATGGCCCTGTTGTAAGAATGACAAAAGTCTCCTTTTTTGGGATAACATATCCTGTTCCATATGTGGACTGGGGAGAACAAAAAACTGTAGTGAGTATAAATGTTGGTGGTGCTCTTGTACCGTTGAGCGTGGTTCTGTATGAGGTCGTGAGGCTTTTGGTTTTGGATGAAACATTCCTCTTTACTAGAATGGCTATGGCTATTTTAATATCTACTATAGTGAGCAAAGCGTTTTCTAGGCCTGTAAGGGGATTGGGAATAGCTATTCCGACATTTATTCCTCCTTTAGTAGCAGCAGTTCTTGCCCTTTTACTTGGAGGGGATAACAGACCCCTTATTGCATATGCGAGTGGTACTATGGGAGTTTTGATAGGTGCAGATCTTTTAAATTGGAACAAACTCAAAGAACTTGGAGCTCCGATGGTGAGCATTGGTGGAGCGGGGACTTTTGATGGTATTTTCCTCGCTGGGATTATAGCAGTTCTTCTTGTATGAGAAAAGGTATTAAAGTAGTAGGTGAGAACTCTTATTGGTGGTGAAAATGAGGGTAGTACTTGGAAGTGGAGCATCTCACATGGCTGAAGAAATCAAAAATAAAGTAGAAAAATTTGGTAAATTGTTAATTGAGAGTGAGGTAAAGACCTTTCCGGATGGGGAAAAATATGTTAGGGTGCTAGGAGATGGAAAAGAGGCAGTAGTAGTTCAATCTATGTTCAGGCCTCAAAATGAACGTCTTGTCGAGCTTTTACTTTTAGGTGATGCACTTAGAGAGAAAGGCTTTAAACATCTCAAAGCAGTTGTGCCTTATTTAGCATACTCTAGACAGGACAGAGTTGCCAAAGAAGGTGAGCCTATAAGTGTTAGGGCTATCATGAAAGCTATATCTCTTTATTACGATGAGCTTTATGTGTTTGACCTCCATAATCCAAAAACCTTGGAGTACTTCCCTGGCAAAGCCTTAAATGTCAGTCCTGCCAAGGTTATAGCTAATTATTTCAAAGATAAGCTTGGGAAAGGGGTAGTCCTTGCCCCGGACAGGGGGGCCTTGGAAAGAGCAAAAACTGTGGCCAATATTCTTGGCTTGGAATTTAGCTACTTTGAAAAGAAACGTATCTCACCAACTGAGGTTCAGATGAGACCAGTGGAGGTTGACGTAAAAGAAAAAAATGCGCTGATAGTTGATGATATCATAAGTACTGG
>QMUE01000087.1 GCA_003663535.1 Thermococci archaeon | reverse complement strand
TCAATACCCTCATCAAAAAGATAATAACGATATATTTTATTTTTTGCCCAAAATCTTGGATGAAAGTCTTTAGGAACCTCAGCTTTTCCTAGAATCCATATATCCCTGAGATGATGATTTAAAATCCTCGGTTCAGTAAGTTCCGGCTTAGCAGTATCAAACGCAATAACATTTCCGAGAGCTGAAACCCCTCTATCTGTTCTTGAAGCACCTTTAAAATTGGCCTCTTTAACACTCTCAATTATTCTCAGCTTTTTTAGTACTTTGAGTACCTCCCCTTCTACAGTTCTAAGATCTGGCTGCCGTTGGAATCCATAAAACTTAGTCCCATCGTACGCTATCTTTAGGGCTATTCTCATGTTGAGTAATTTATAGGGAAGAATATAAAAGGATTTTGAGATTGAGCCCACTTTACAAATAGCAAAGTCAATATGCCTATTTAGGGTATTTTTAGGCCCTTTCTTTTTGGAATTTTGACAACAAAAAAAGGGTAAAAGCTAAAACCCTTTATTCATTTAGAAAAATTGGTGGTATGAAATGATGATGGAAGTGGATATTGAAATCCAAGAATCTCTAATCAACTTTGAAATCATGTTAATCCTTGTAAAGAAATTCCTAAACGAGAACTCTTCTATTTAAACTTTATTATATAAAAATTCCTTAATAGCAGGAATAATTAGAAAAAATCAGAAAACCCCCTCTTTATAGAACGGCCTTAAAAAGATCTCAAATGCAGCTACTGGCATCTCCACCCCCCAGTTCTCCAAGACTTGAGGATGGATTTCACCTATTATGCCTACTTTCTTCCCTTCCACTATTATTTCTCCGGCTCTTCCTGAAATGAAAGAACCATGCTCTATCTCCCTAATCGCGTACTCTGCACCTAAGTGCCGAAGCACACTGTCAAGAATTTCCTTAGCCTCAGTGAAAGTGACTTTTGGGTGTGCTATAGCAACTCCAAGTTTACTTTCACTTATAGTCTTAGTTTCCCTGCTCTCATCAATCAAAGTGACTTTGCCAACCTCAAAAATCCTCTGGGGATACTCCTCATGGGTATTCCGGCCCAAAAACTCCATTAGGCTTGGTAGAAGCCATCTCCTAAGGGCACTCCATTTTTGACTTATTGGATTCTCTATTTCAACTATATCTTTCTCTGGAATGTTCATCTTATCAAACTGTGCTTCTCTATTAGTTAAGTTGAAAGTCATGACCTCTTGAAGACCAAATCCTACCATTAGATCTCTAATTGCATTTTCGAAATCTACAAAGTCGTCCCCCTTTCCTTGAACTGCTAACTCTGGTTCTTCTGGTTCAATGTTGTTATAACCATATGCAATAAGCACATCTTCCAAAACATCTCTCGGGTGCATTATGTCATTCCTAAAGGCTGGATACTTTAGTTTTGCTCTTCTATCGACAAAATCGACCTCATACATCATGCGCTCAAGAAGGTCTTTGATATCTTTATCTGTGAGCTCAACGCCTGCTAGCCTTTTAATGTAGTTGAGATCAACCTCAAACTCTTTGGGAGTTAAATCTGGGGTCTTTAATTCAAAATCCTTATAAATTACCCTAACACTCCTTATTTTTCCTCCCCTCTCAGCCAAGGCCGTCACAATCACGTTTAACGCCAGCATAATTGTTTCTAGATGCCACCCTGTGATATCTATAAAAATGCTTTTTGTTTCTTCTGTAACTTTTCCATGAGTTTCGGAGTTAATGACTGGAGGCATTGATAGGACGTTCCCCTCACTATCAACAAGCAACGGGTAATAAGGTCTGCCTTTAATTAGATGACCATACTCTTTTCCTTTTTCATGTTCTTCAAGTATTTCCTCTGCACTCATTTCTCTTTCACAGTTCAAGGGGACAAATTCTATCTTTTTGGGCTCAACAGCTTTATAATAGAAGGGAGGCCTCAGCTTATCAAAATCAAACGTTCCAATAGCAACTTCTTTTCTTTTTCTGCCAAGTGTTAACGCTACCTTTTCTTGAAGCTGAATTATCTGCTTTAAGGCTTCTTCATCTAGCTCAAGATCCTCAACTACGGCATAAACACCAAAAGGTCTTATATCCTTGAGTTTCTCATCAACATAAACTATGACATCGCTTTCCTCAATGTCATACCTTGGTAAGCCCCTTACCATCCCTAAAGCCCAACGAACCTGTCTGGCTATTCCTTCAGCGCTCCATAGATCTGGCCTATTTGTATCCTTAGCATCTGCCTTAAAGTAGATTTTACCTTCGTGCTCCCATATATCATCAAGTTCACACTTAGCATAGAGGAAGAGATCCTCCCATTCCTCTACTGTGAATTCCTTCCCAACCAGTCTCTCTAAATCATGCTTGGCAACGTCGAATTTCGGCATTTCTCATCACCACACCAGCTTTGCTTCTCTTAACCATTTCAAATCATAGCTAAAGAGGTATCTTATATCATCTATCCCAAGCTTGAACATTGCTAGACGATCAATTCCAATTCCCCAGGCTATTGCCGGAACATCAATACCAAGGGCCTTGGTCATTTCTTCTCTAAATACTCCCGCTCCTCCAAATTCTACCCATCCAAGTTCCTCATGGTAAGCGCTCATCTGCACGCTTGGCTCTGTAAATGGATAGTAATCGGGAAGGAATTTCACTTTCTTTGCTCCAGCAATCTCAACTGCAAATCGTTTTAATATTCCAAGAAGATGTTTGAAAGTTAAAGTTTCTCCAACTACAAAGCCATCCACTTGGTTAAACTCTATTAAGTGTGTTCTGTCAAGAACATCAGGCCTAAAGACCCTTTGAATAGCAAAGTACTTCCCTGGAATTTGAACACCCTTTCCAAGCTGTCTTGCACTCAATGCAGTTGCGTGAGCTCTTGGCATCAGCAACATGGCAGTTCTTGGATCCCACTTATATCCCCATCCTTTTGAACCCGTGATCCAACCGTGCTCATGGGAGGCTTTAATCCTCTCCACGAGTGTCTCATCCGGAAGAGACCCATATTTTGGATACTTAAGCTGATATGTGTCAGTCCAGTCCCTTGCAGGGTGATTTTGAGGCTGAAATAAAGCATCAAAATTCCAGAATTGTGTTTCTATTAAGCTCTCCACTGTCATTTCAATGAAGCCCATCTCTATAAGTTTTCTTCTTATTTTATCAAGAAAAGTTCTATAAGGTTGCTTCTTACCTGGATAAAGCCTTTTTACAGGGGCATGGATGTTAAAACGTTTGAATTCTACATTCCTCCATCCGCCACTCTTTATTAACTCTGGAGTTAGAATAGAAACCTCTTCCTTAAGCTCAAGTCCCTCACTAGCAATTTTTAACCCTTCATCTGTAATTTCAACTTCCCTTTCAGCTTTTGCATCTTCTTCACCGATTTTTCTGGTCTTTAGTTCTTTTAATGGAAGTAAGTTTTCAATTTCTTTGACCTCTACTTCTCTTTTTTCTGCAAGAACTTTCAATGCAATATCAATGGGCCTTTCTTTGGTAAGGGCATCTTTACCCTTCTCTGTAAGCTCAAGGGTAAGAACACCATCTTCCTTCCTAACAGTTGCCCAACCCTCTTTTCTAAGAATTCCAATTATCGGTCTAAGTTCATCTTCACTAAGAACTTCTCTTAGGTCTTCTAAAGTTACCTTACCTTTTTCTACGAGAAGTTCCAAGGCCCTTCTTTCAGGAAGACCTATTTTTGCATATTTTTCTCCCAATTCAGTGATTTTTACAATTCTTTTTTGTTTCTCATGAAGCTTTGCAAGCCTCTTGCTCTGGAGCCATAGAATGGCCCTCATGACTGCTACTTGATCCAAACCTGTTTCCTTCACTAATTTATCAAAGCTTACTTTTTTCAACTCTCTAAGCTTGATGAGAGTCACCTTTTCCTGATAACTTAACTCCATTACCAACCCCCCAAGAGAAGTCTTACAAGAGTTACTTAAAAATTGCGGTGAAAAAATAAACAAAAAATACAAAAACGTGCCAATATCTTTATGGAATAAAAACAACTTTTCCCGTTTTTCCGGCCCTCATTAATTCAAAAGCCTCTTCAAACTTGTCAAATCCCTTGTATTTGTGGGTTATGACTGGATCCAAGTTAAGCTTTCCACTTTTCAAAAGATTTGAAACGGTGTACCAAGTTTGCCATAAGTGCCTTCCAGTTATTCCATGGACCTCTAAGGCCTTGAAGATGACTAAATTGTTTATATCAAAAGTAACCTCTTTTGGGAATAATCCCAAAAGACTGACTCTACCAGCAGGTGTTACTGCTTGGAGGCCCTGCTCAAGAGCTCTTGGCGCACCGCTAAATTCAAGGAAAACATCTACACCGTTACCATTAGTCAAATCCTTCACTTCCCTGACAACATCCTCTTCCATCGAGTTTATGACAACATCAGCACCTACTTTCTTTGCGAGGTTTCTTCTAAACTCACTTGGCTCACTCACAATGACAAGGGATGCCCCACTTGCTTTTGCAACAGTGATTCCCAAAAGACCCAATGGGCCAGCTCCAGTAATTAGAACAGTCTTACTAGCAACAGGGCCAGCCAAAACTGTATCAACAGCATTTCCAAGAGGTTCTTGGAGAGTTGCATACTCTGGTGGAATATTCTTTGGATTTTTCCAAGCATTTTGTGCTGGAACAATTGCATATTCAGCAAAAACACCATCGCTATCTACACCAAATATCTTCGTATTCTGACATACATGGTAATTGCCAGTCCTACATTGATAACACTCCCCACAAACTATGTGGGTCTCCGCAGAAATATAATCTCCTATTTTGAGATTATGAACCCCTGGACCTACTTCCACTACCTCACCTGCCACTTCATGTCCCATTATCTGGGGAGGTTTGATCCTGCTTTGAGCCCATTCATTCCACTCGTAAATATGTAGGTCAGTGCCGCAAATGCTTGTCGCAAGAACCTTAATAAGAACTTCCCCTTCTTTTGGTTTTGGAACATCAACTTCAACAAGTTCTGCACCATAAGCTGGCTTACTCTTCATTATTCCAAGCATTTTTTCGTTCAAAGTTATCATCTCCATGAATTTTTTAACATTAATACCTTAGTTATCTGTGATGTGAACTACCCCGCCCTAACGGGTGGGGCTTCGTGAGAGTTCATTCGGCGTCCCGTTACCGGTAACCTCACTCTCACAGGCTGGTTCACACGACCACTACCCCCTATCCTTACGGATTCAGGGGCTACTTTACACCAACCCTTACGGGTTGTCCAGCCATTCGGCTGTTACGAGGTCCTTATATCCTGCATCCTCAGAGTATTTAAACCTTCCCCACCACCCTTTCGGAAGGGGCCTTGCAAGCAACTAGGAGATAAATTTTTTGTCAAAACCTCGTCCTTTAGAGTATGATAACTCACCTGAGCAATGAAAGTTTGAAGATTAGGTTCTAAACACCAAAAACCTTAAGTACTCCTATTATCACCATAAGATTGCAGATACTTGTTTGGTGGTGTCTGAATTGGAAGATAGAAAGTTTGGAAAGAGGAAAATAGATAGGAGGACCCCAAAACTTCCCCCGGTAAAAGTTGGGGAAAGATACAAGGTGAAAATCGAAGCTCTTGGAAAGGGTGGAGATGGAATAGCTAGAATTAAGGGATTTGTGATCTTTGTTCCTAACACAAAAGTGGGGGATGAAGTGGAAATCGTCATTAACAGTGTAAAACCGAAGTTTGCGTTTGGGGAACTCATAGGCTGATTTTTTTCATTCTACTTTTATGGAAAATCTTATATTTCTTACTTTACATACCTAGGTAGTGTATACTAAGTACCCTGTGTATTTGAACTCATCAGCATTTACTATAACAGGAGTGGATACAATGCCCGTTATAATCGTCACTGGAAGAGGTGGGGCCGGAAAAACTACAACTACCGCGAATTTAAGTGTATATTTTGCCCAAAAGGAGTACCGAACCCTCGCAATAGATGGAGATCTTTTTTTGCCCAACTTAGGTTTTCATTTTGCCCTAGAAAATGTTAGTTACACACTCCACTCCATTCTTAAAAATCCCGATGTAGATCCTGAATGGGCAATATACAAGCATGGAAAAACCGCTGTTAATGTAATGCCCGGTAGCACCAGGTTGCAAGATGTTGTAGGAATCTCTCCCAAACGTCTGAGAGAAATAGTTGAACTGATGAAGTACAAATTTCCTGTACTATTTCTCGACTCCCCCACGGGAATACCCTTCGATACTTTGCCAACGTTTGAAGTGGCTGATTATCAAATAATAGTTGTTGAAGTTGAGAGATCACCAATTTATTCCTTTGAAGCAATGATAGAAAATGAAATTAACAAGCTCAAAGTGATTGGAGAAGAATA
>QMUE01000086.1 GCA_003663535.1 Thermococci archaeon | reverse complement strand
ATGCAAAGAGGAAGAAGTTGTTGAAACCTTGAAGTCTTTAAACTCAAAGCTCTTTTCGCTTACAAAGGACGAAACCTTGCTTAGGCACCCAATAACATCTTTTGAGGAGTTCTTCGAGAGGCTGCCGGAGGGTACTGTGACAATACTTGACGAGTTCCAGATACTCGCTAAGAATTACCCGCGAATACTTGGCATCCTCCAGGAATACTGGGACTTCAAGAGAAAGGGAAGCCTTGTCTTATGTGGCTCAAGCATCTCCATGATGGAGGAGCTGACTTCTTATGGAAGCCCCATCTATGGAAGAAGAACATTATCGCTCAAGGTTTCACCCCTGAAGTTTATTCATGTTGGGAAGTTCTTTCCTACCTATAACATGGAGGATGTTGTCAAAGTTTACGGTGCCGTTGGTGGAATCCCCGAGTACCTTCTCCGCTTTGATGCCTCACTGTCACCGGAGGAAAACATAAGGGAAAGCTTTTTCAACAGGGGCTTCTTCTACAATGAAGCTGAATATCTCCTCCGATACGAGCTGAGGGATTTGAGCACCTACAATACTATACTCGAAGCCATCAGTTACGGATACCGATCTTTCAACGAGCTCAAGACCGTAACTAAGATTGACGGCTCCAAGTTAACCCGCTACCTCAGCATACTAATGAACCTTGACATTGTTGGCAGGGAGTTCCCGGTAACGGTTAAGCCTAAGAAGAAAAGGAAGAATTCCCGGTACTTCATCAGGGACAACTACTTTGCATTCTACTACACCTTCGTCTACCCATTCAGGGAAGAGATTGAGCTCGGCATTCCAGAAGTTGCCGTGGAAAACTTTGAACGGAACTTCAACCGCTACCTCGGCTGGGTTTTCGAAGGAATTGCAAAGCAGTTCTTAATTGAGCTTAACAAAGCTGATAAATTGCCTTTCCGCTTTACCAAAATCGGGAAGTGGTGGCATCGCGGAGAGGAGATTGATTTGGTTGCGTTAAATGAGCGAGAAAAAAAGGCAATTTTCGTGGAGGTTAAGTGGAAGAACTTGGAAGAGAGGGAAGCCAAGAATATTTTGAAGGACTTGAAGCGGAAGAGTGAGTTAGTGGGCTTGGAGGATTGGGAGAAAACTTATGGGCTGGTTGTCAAAAGAGTTAAAGGAAAAGAAAAGCTAAGGGCTGAAGGCTGGCTTGTCTGGGACTTAAAGGATTTTGAAAGGCCGGACGGTGAAAGCCCATAAGCGACAGGTATTTTTGCATTTTTTCTTTTGAAAGCCTCGCCCTTTAGGGCGGGAAGGAGGTCAGCGGCTCGGGCTGTACTACCTTGCACTCTCCTACATAAGGGAGGGGAAGTTCGAGAGGGCTGAAAAGATTTTCAAGGAACTTTAGCGCACGAGCCTTCCAGCATTTTCATCTTTTTGTCTTTTTCTTTCAAAGGATTCAGACCTACCTTTCGCCCCCGGATGAGTGTCAACGCACAATAATGCAATAATGATGCAACTAAATTATAATAATCTCCCTACAGCATTTTAATGTTGGAGAAGTTAGGCAAGTTCACGAAACAGCCATTTATAAATAGCTGTTCGATATACTGGACAAGACTTATAAATGATGAAGACATATTAACTCCCATGAGGGAAGATCTGGCCAAGGTTTTGGTAGAGTGGCAGGAAACATGGACGCCTGAGCTCGTCGAGAGGGACTTTGATTTCTCTCTGATTCCGGATAAACCGAGAAAGATCGTAACCTTCGCCGGTTGTCGGAGGGTCGGCAAGACCTACCTCATGTTCCAGTTCATCAATGAACTTTCAAAAAAAGTGCCGAGGGATGAGATATTCTACGTCAACTTCGAGGACGAGAGGCTTGAGAAGAGGCTTGAAACCCTAACCGAGCTCATCCCGACGATAGAGGAGCTCTATGGAAGGAGAGAGATGCTGTACCTCTTTCTGGACGAGATACAGAACGTTCCGAACTGGGACTCGTGGGTGAGAAGAATCCACGATTCGAGGAGGGGCGTAAGGCTCTTTTTGAGCGGCTCTTCCTCTAAGCTATCCAGCAGGGAGATTCCCACCTCACTCAGAGGTAGGGCGTTGACGTTCGAGGTTTTCCCCCTGAGCTTCCAAGAGTTCCTCAGGTTTAGGGGTTTTGAGATGCCGGAGAAACTGAATTTCAGCTCAAAAAAGCCAGCTTTCCTCAACCTGCTGAGGGAGTACCTCCTCTACGGAGGCTTTCCAGAGGTTGTTTTAATCGAGGACGTAAGGATTAAGAGGCTAATCGTCAGGGACTACTTCAACACGATAATAGCCCTTGATGTTGTGGAGAGGTATTCGATCAGAAATCCCGAAGAGCTAAGGGCCTTCATCCGACTTCTCCTTAACTCTGAGTACGTGAGCCTGAGTAAAACCGCCAAGACAATGAGGAGCATGGGCTATCCAATATCCAAATCAACGCTCGCCAACTACCTGAGGTACCTTGAGGAATGCTACTTCGCCTTTCCCCTTGAGGTTTATTCCCCCAAGGTAAAGCTCAGGATGCAACACCCCAGAAAGATGTACTTCGTTGATACATCCTTTCTGACATTTCTGAGCGTGAAGTTCAGTGAGAAGATGGGAAGGCTAATGGAGAACACGGTTTTCATCGAGCTCCTCAGACGTGGAAAGGAGGTTAACTATGCTCTCGGGGAGAACTGGGAGGTTGATTTCGTCCTGCCCGAGGAGGAAACCCTCATCCAGGTGAGCTACGATGTTAGCGATGAGGAAACGCTCAGGCGTGAAGTGAATGCGCTGAGAAAGGCATCGAGGGAATTCGGCTTTAAAAATGCTTTGTTGATTACATGGGATTCGGAAGGGAGGATAGAAAAGGGGGGAGCTACGATAGAGATGGTGCCGTTGTGGAGGTTTCTGCTCAAGGACTATGGTTCGTTGTGAAAGCATACTTTCACATCTTAACTATTTTGTGAAACTATACTTTCACAAATCTTATAAACTATGAAAGTCCACTTTCACACATGGCGGTCAAGATAGTTAAACTCATCAGGTACAACCCGTGGTGGAAGGGTGAGGGGTGGGAAAAGGAAGACCACGATCTTTCGAAAGTAGGGGAAATCATTCCTCGAAAGGCCATTAACGTAAAAGAAGGTTCAATTGTCCTTCTTAGGGGAATTAGACGAGCCGGCAAGAGCTTCTACCTCAAGACTCAAATAAAGAAGCTCATTAAGAGAGGCATCGACCCGAGACGAATACTCTACATCCCCTGCGACAGGTTCACAAGGGGAGAGGTCAAGGGCTTTATAGACGAGCTTAGACTCCGGCATGGTGAGCTTTACATTTTCCTCGATGAGATAACATATCTCAAAGGCTGGCGGCTCTTCCTCAAGGAGCTTGGTGAGGAAGGCATCACGACCGTTGCCACTGGCTCGAATCCTGTTGAGCTGAGGAAGGAAAGTGAACTTCTTCCCGGAAGGGGAATAGAAGGCAATGAGTACTACTTCAACCCGCTGAGCTTTGGGGAGTTTGCACGTTTCATGAAGCCTAAGTTACCCCCAACATCTTTCAGCTACCGTGAACCGAAAATTGATGACCTTATACCCTGGTACGAGGAAATTGAGGGACTTTTCTATGCATATCTTCAGACGGGTGGCTTTCCGGAGGCAGTGACTGACTTTAAAAACCATGGAGAAATTAAAGAAGAGCGTTACGAGGAGATAATAAGGCTTGTACTTGGTGAAATTGCCAAGTCCGGAAAGAACGAGGAGATAGCAAGGGAGCTTTTGGAAGCCCTCTTCCGGCTGAAAGGTAACCGCGTTGACTACGTAACCCTTGCGCGAGAAATTGGCATTTCCCACCCAACTGTTAGAGAGTACCTCTCAACGCTTGAAAGCGCAAGAGTAATCTACACCCTCGAAGCATGGGACATAGCCAAAAAACGGCATGCCCACAGAAAGGAGAAGAAAATCATCTTCCAGAGCCCCCTTATAGCCATTGCTCTAGCGGTTTACCTCGGCGAGGATCCAGTGGAATTCATCGAAGAAAACCTTGAGTGGTTGGTAGAGCACATTGTTGCTTCTCATGTCATCTGGCATTGTGAAGAGCCAATTCTCCGGGAAAAACACGTCTTCGCTGGCTTCTATTACGATCAGTCAAAGGAGTGCGACATCGTGATAAAGGGACGGAACGGCTTCTTTGGCATTGAGGTCAAGTACGGCAGGGTAAAGCGAAAGACATATTCATTTCCGGTACTCTACCTTTCGAAGGACGAACTTGGGGAAGACACCCTTCCGGTTTCGCTTTATCTTTACGGTCTTGAGAAAAGCAGGAGGTCAATATAACCCTCAGAGAACTTTTTAACATAAAAACCAAATTCAATCGTGGTGATCCTATGCATGAGCTTTACACCACTTTAGCTGAGTACTACGATGTCATATATCGAAGACGGGCTGAGAGAGTTAGAGATGAGATGAATTTTGTTGAAGAAATATTCAAAGCAGATGCCAAGCGAGATGTGAAGAAGATTTTAGATCTGGCCTGTGGCACAGGAATCCCAACACTGGAACTTGCCAAAAGAGGTTACGAGGTCACAGGCATGGATCTGCATGAAGAGATGCTTGAAGTTGCAAAGAGAAAAGCCAAAAGAGAGGGATTAACCATTGAGTTCATTCAGGGAGATGCCCTTGAAGTAGACTTTAACCAAGAATTTGATGCAGTGACAATGTTCTTTTCCAGTATTATGTACTTTGACGAAAAGGACCTCAAAAAACTGTTTAACTCAGTAGTCAAAGCCCTTAAACCTGGAGGAGTTTTTGTTGCAGATTTTCCCTGCTGGTTCTATGGAGGAAGTGATGGGCCAATAGTGTGGGATGAAAGTAAAGATGAAGAGAAATTAGTGATCACAGATTGGCGAATTGTCGAGCCAGGACTCCAAAAACTACACTTCAAGCGGCTTGTCCAGATACTCAAGCCAAACGGAGAAACTAAATCATTTTTTGTTGATGACATACTCCACATATACACTCCAAGGGAGATGAGGATCCTTGCTAAGGAATCCTTTGATGAGGCCAAAATTTACGGCCACTTAAAAAGAAGACTTGATCCAAATGACAGAAGGTACTGGCTTGTTGGGGTAAAGTAAACTTTTTAAACTCCAAACCCTCTTTATTTTCTGGTGGTGCATATCGTCAATCGGCACATCTATTGTTAAATTCACTAAAAAAAGATTCTTGTTTTTCTGGTTAGTGAACTTTTTGCCAGCACCACCAAGAGGATTAACCTTTTTAAGCTCCGCTTTTGATAGGTTAAACATCTTCAAAAGAGGTGAAAGAAGATGCTTTCAAAGACCTATGATCCAAATGAAATAGAGCCTAAATGGCAGAAATTCTGGCTTGAGAAGGAAATATACAAATACAGGCTCGACGAAAAGAAGCCAGCCTATTCTATAGACACTCCACCCCCCTTCACGAGTGGAACGCTGCACCTAGGGCACGTGCTTAGTCATACGTGGATAGACATAGTAGGTAGATATAAGAGAATGAGAGGTTATAATGTCCTCTTTCCGCAGGGTTTTGACAACCACGGCCTTCCAACGGAACTCAAAGTGGAGAAAGAGTTCGGAATAAGCAAAGATCAACCCGAAGAATTCCTTAAGAAGTGTATAGAATGGACCTGGCAGGCCATTGAGGCCATGAGAAACCAGTTCATCAGAATAGGTTATTCAGCAGATTGGGGATTAGAATATCACACGATGGATGATGATTACAAAGCTCTGGTGCAAAAGTCCCTTCTTGAGTTCTACAAGAAAGGCCTTCTTTATCAGGACAAGCATCCCGTCTACTGGTGTCCAAGGTGTAAGACAAGTTTGGCAAAGGCTGAAGTAGGGTATGTGGAAGAGGATGGTTACCTTTACTACATCAAGCTTCCAATTGTCGGGGAAGAGGATTACATTCCAATAGCTACTACAAGGCCCGAGCTTATGCCAGCATGTGTGGCCGTCTTTGTCCACCCAGAAGATGAGCGCTATAAGAATAAAGTGGGTAAGAAGGTAAAGCTCCCAATTTTTGAGAGAGAGGTACCAATAATAGCTGATGAAGACGTAGATCCTGAATTTGGTACCGGAGCAGTTTATAACTGTACTTATGGCGATGAGCAGGACGTGATATGGCAAAAGCGCTATAATCTACCAGTGATCATTACCATAAATGAAGATGGTACCATGAATGAAAATGCCGGCAAGTATAAGGGACTAACAGCAGAACAAGCAAAGGAAGCAATAGTGAAGGATTTAGAAAAGATGGGTCTCCATTATAAGAAGAAACAGGTACATCACCGCGTTCTTAGACATACTGAGAGAAGTACATGCAGGGCCT
>QMUE01000085.1 GCA_003663535.1 Thermococci archaeon | reverse complement strand
GGTGTTGATCCGCAGGAAGTTTTGGAATTAGCCGTTGATTTTGGTGTTGCAGAGTATAAAGAGGATAAATTTAAATATGAACTTGTGAAGAATAAGGAGCAAGCTATGGAAATTATGCTCAAACAATTGGAGGGTAGAGGAAATGAAGATTGAAGTTATAAAGCGTGATAAAAACTTGCTTGAGTTTTATCTGGTAGGGGAAGATCATACATTTGCCAATTTGCTTAATGAGACACTTCATGAGAACAAACATGTTACATTTGCAGCATACGCTATAGAACATCCAGTACTAATGGCAAGAAAACCAAGATTTAGGATATCCACAGATGATAAGGTAACTCCAGAAAAAGCTTTAGAAGAAGCAGCTCAAAAAATATTTGATAGAGCTAAGGATGTCCTCGAAGTTTGGGAAGGAGTCATAAAAAAATGATTTTTTCATATTCTTATTTATTTGGTAAGGGGTTGTTATGATGAAATATTCTAAAGATTTCACTGACAAAAATCTCTCTAGGTTCGGAGATTCTCTTGTCAACTTTATTTTTTCTCTGGCGTTAAGTAGGTATCTTGGCTATCCAAGTGCTGGTAGAGTTCCAAATGCTTCTCTCACAATAGGCCTTGAAAAGGCAGGCCTTCTGCATTGTGTTCCTCCAAGGACAGATAAACATGGGAAAGGAGATATAGCGGAGGCTATAATAGCTTATGCTTGGCTTGAGGGAGAGATGAGCATAGATGAAGCGGTAGATATTCTTTGGAAAAACTTCTCTTCTGATATTACTCATCCTTCCAGAAAAAAAGAAGTAATTGGGAATGCCTTTGGAGAGCTTTTAAAAATTATAAAAGAAAGATTGGCCCTTTAAATACTGGTCAATAGTTCTATTAATCCTCTTTTGGTTGGTAGGTTTGCGAAGGTCTCAGGGTTCTTTATTTTTAGTAAAAGGGGGACATCTCCAAATAACCTAAGGGTTTTTCCAAATGGGATTTTTCCTTCTCCAGGCATTAGGTGAAGGTCCCCTACTCCGTAAGCTAATGCATCAATGGGGTCGACTTTTGGAAAGAACTTTCCAAAGTTATCATGAATCATTAGGATTATTGTCTTTTCTGTTCCTAGTTTCACATCTTCTAAGAATTTGTCTTCATTGCCTTGGGCACTAAGGAACGCGTGACCAAGGTCAAGTGCAAAACCCAAGTTTTCCTTGTTGACGCTTTCAACTACATAGAGGGTATCTTTAACGCTATATGTGTTTTCTAAAGCTATTTTGATTCCAAAATTTTCTGCCATTTCAGCAAGTTGTTGAAGGGCTTCTATTTCCAAGTCTAATCTTCCAGTACGGCCGCTCTGCATAACAACTACCTTAGCTCCAAGCTTTATTGCAACATTAATTACAGCTTTAGCTACATTGAAATGTCTGGTATAATAGGTATTATCTCTGAGATTTACTGAAGTGGGCATTCTAATAGTATAACTTACTCCCACTCCTTTTAGAGCATTTTCTATTGATCGGAGACCCCTTTCCACAACTTGACCATTTTTTATTAGTCCAAGTGCGTGGGGGAATATCTGGACAAAATCGTAATCTTTAATTTTCAAATCTGCTAGAACGGATGGGAGGCTTTTCCAATTGTTTAAAAATTGTGGATATATGTTGACTCCTATCTCCATATTTTTGCACCTTTCACTTTTTTGATAAAGATTACGAGAACACCAAATTTAAAAGTTTCCAAAGTTATTTCATTTTAGGTGATTCTAGTGGAGAGGGAGATATGGAAATACCTTAGTTTTATTCTTACATTGCTCTTAGCATTGGCGATAATCGGAAATGTTCTCCTTTACATTAATAATAATGAACTTCAGAAAGCCATACAAGAGAGAGGCAATGTCACAGTAGTTTATAATGAGACAGTAAAAGAGGTTGAGAGTAATGCTACTATAGCTCTTCAAGCAAAAATAGAAGAACTCCAAAAAGAGTTGGAATACATAAAAGAACAATTAAGAGCCAACAGAACTGAGAAAGCAAATGTTACAATAGCTATTCTTCCTATGGTGGGGCCTATTGACGAAACTGCAGCCTTTGATGTAATATCCAAAATAAGAGAAATAAGGAATGATGATAATGTTGGGGGAGTTGTCCTCTGGATTGAAAGTCCTGGAGGATACGTAGGGCCGGTAATAACTATTTATAAGGAATTAAAGAAACTTTCTTATGAAAAACCTATAGTGGCTTATACAGGAGGTATGGCAGCTTCTGGAGGATATTTGATAGCTTGTGCTGCAGATAAAATAATAGCAGACCCACTTGCAGAGGTAGGTAGTATAGGGGTTCTTTATGTCCATTATGATCTTGAGCAGAATTATGCTCAAAACGGGATAAAAGTAAACGTCTTTAAAACTGGTAAATACAAAGATACTGGTGCTGAATGGAGAGATCTAACAGAGGAAGAAAGAGAGATGATAAAAAACGAAGTTAACACGTATTTTGAGTATTTCCTTCAAGTTGTGGGTGAAGGTAGGGATCTTGATCTGAACACCACAAGGCAATATGGAGATGGAAGAGTGTGGTTTGCAAGTGAGGTTAAAGGAACACTGGTGGATGATACTGGGGATTTGGACTCCACTATAAGTGTGCTGGAAGAAATTTTGAAAGTAAAAAGTGCCAACGTTGTGTTCTATAGCACTCAAAAAGTAGATTTTGGAATTTATGAGAGTTCCTCACTTTACATGCCTCCGAATTATGCCCTATCCTATATTAGGAGGTGAGGTGATGAAATGTGAGGAACATCTTGAGATATTTGAAAATGGATTTGAAGATGGCAAGTTTAACCTGAAAATTGAATATTATGGGAAAAATGCTAGGAGAGTATTGCTTGCTGTGATATTTGAGCTTTACTCTCCAATTTATGGCACTGAGTATGTTTATCCATTTGAATGTGCCAAAGAATTCTGGGGAGTCTATATGGAGCCCAGTGAAATTGTTCCAGAAAACCTAAATCTAAGTAAGCCCAAATTTATTACACGGCCCTTAATAGATAAGGCAAAATCTTTGCTAAATGAAATAGAAGCCCCAGAAGAAATTAAAAAGTCACTTGATATAGAAACTTCTGAAATATACAAATTTAAGGAAGGGCTGTTAGTAATTGGGAGAAACTTCCTGATTGATGGGGGCAAGAAAATCCTCTTTGTATTTAATAAGCCTCATGCAAGGGAGTTACTCATTAAGTACTTGAGGAGATGATGATATGAAGACTGAACATGTTGTATGGGTTGTGGTCTCGATTATTATTCTTTTTATAGTCTGGAAAACCGTTGAGCCATTAATAACACCGATGATTTTCGCCTTAACTGTTGCTTATATTCTTCACCCGGCTCACACAAGGCTTGCTCAGAAAATTGGGTCAAAAGAGTCAGCAATTGTGCTTTCAGCTATTATGAGTCTTTTGCTCGTAGGGTTTATTTTTGGAGTAGCTTTGTGGTTCAGAGATGTTACGGGATCTCTTGTGAATTATATAAACGAATCCCTTGAATGGTTCATAAGTCTTGAGCTTCCTCCTGATATAGCACAATCAGCTACAATTTTATTTGAACGGGTTTCGGAGAAATTGAGTGAATATCTTTTGAGTTATACTCTTTCAATTCCAAAGTTACTCTTACAAGCGATTATTTTTATAGTGGTGTTCTATGGCATACTGATTCATTCTCATCACCTTTTGGCTGAACTTTATAGTCTCCTTCCAGAAGAGAGGAGAGATCTTGGCATAGAGTTGATTGAAAAAGCAAGAGACACCTTAAATGCTATCTTGAGAACATGGCTTATGTTAAGTGTTTCTAAGGGCGTTATACTAACACTGGGCTTTTATGTATTTAGGGTTGCAGATTTAAGCGGATCAATTGCTGCAGGTGTTGTCTGTGTGGTGCTTGAACTTCTCCCCGTTATTGGTGGGTGGTTGATATGGTTAGCGGGAGCAATATACCTCCTTACGCAGGGACAAATCTTTGCAGGAATAATGTTTGCAATTTATGGGGCCCTTCTCATCTCCCCAGGACCGGACATCACAATTAGGCCAAAATTAGTCGCAGAAGGAGCAAAAATGAATTCTGCACTTGCATTGATTGGAATCTTTGGAGGGATAATGGCATTTGGAATAAAAGGAATTATCATTGGACCAGTAGCATTGGGTTTATTATTAACTTTGCTGGAAGAGTGGAAAGAGCAGCAAGAGAAAACTTAGGCTATGTTCATTTAAATTCTTTTTATTTTGGTTTATGAAATGGGTAATTAGGATGCTATGACCATGAACCGCTTGTTTTTGAACTTCAAACTTTTCAGAATTTTAGACTTACCAAATCTTTTTAAAGTCAACTATACATTTCAAAGTGGAGTTAGGTTTACCTAATGGTGATACTCATGTATGTACGATTAAGTCAGATGCGAGAAGGGGAGAGGGGAACTGTTGTTGACGTTCGAGGGGGCCATAGGGCTAGACAAAGGCTTTTGGGAATGGGAATTGCTCCAGGGACAAAAATCGTAGTTATAAAGGTTGGTTTTCCAGGTCCATATATTATTGCTCTTGGTAGTACAAGGCTTGCTTTGGGTAGAGGGATTGCAGAGAGAATAATTGTTAGGAGGGAGCAGTAATGAACGAGTGTCATGACCTCAAGGATATCTCTAAAAACAAGAAACAAGGGCTAAGAGTTATAGCCTTGGCAGGTAACCCTAATGTAGGGAAAACT
The DNA here is from genome assembly GCA_003663535.1 of Thermococci archaeon. GTDB lineage: Archaea > Methanobacteriota_B > Thermococci > Thermococcales > Thermococcaceae > Thermococcus_A. The sequence goes on along the minus strand of QMUE01000085.1, from coordinate 1,635 downwards.
ACTATATTCAATGCTTTAACAGGGCTGAGACAACATGTAGGGAATTGGCCGGGTGTAACGGTCGAGAAGAAAGAGGGAATATTGAAGTATCACAATAAGGAGTTTTTGGTTGTAGATTTGCCAGGTACTTATTCTCTTACTGCTAATTCTATTGATGAACTCATTGCAAGGAATTTTTTGCTTGGTGGTAACGCCAATGTGGTAGTTGATATTGTGGACTCATCCTCTCTTATGAGGAATCTTTTCTTGACAATGGAAATTTTTGAAATGGGAATTAAAAATGTGATAATTGCTCTTAACAAAATAGATATTGCAAAAAAGAGGGAAATAAGCTTTGATGTAAAGAAAATGGAAAAAGTTATTGGGGTTCCAGTGATCCCTATGAATGCTAAAAATGGAGAAGGGATTGAGGAATTAAAAGCAATGATATCTGGAATGGCAGAGGGAAAAGCAACCACGAATCCAATTACTCCGATTTATGATGAACCTATAGAACGGGAGATAGGGCATATATCTGGTGTTTTAAATGAAACCCCTTTGGCCCAATGCTATAATGTTCGTTGGCTTGCCATAAAACTCCTTACAAGAGACCAAGAAGTAATAAAGCTTGTTTTGAATTATTTAGGTCCTAAAAAAATGGATGAAATACTTATCCATATAAGCGAGTTAGAGAGGTATTACAAGCATCCCTTAGATATAGTTATTGCCAATCAAAAGTATGAATTCATTGACAAGTTAATGCACCAATTCGTTATTCATTTTGGGGAAGTTCATGAAACCTTTAGCGATTACATGGATAAGATCCTCACTCACCCATTATATGGTATTTTTACTCTTTTGGGGGTATTTTATCTCTTATTCAAATTTGTATTCACTATTGGGATGCCTCTGCAAGAATTTTTAGATAACACCTTTGTTTCATTCGGTCAACTTATAGCCCCTCATATTGGAAATGAAACCCTTAGAGGGCTTATTGTCAATGGAATTATAGGTGGAGTGGGCTCAGTGTTGAGCTTTTTCCCACTAGTCTTTCTACTGTTTGTTGCAATGTCAATACTTGAGGATAGTGGGTACATGGCAAGGGCAGCTACTGTCATGGAGAAGATCATGCGTATATTCGGGCTTCCAGGTAAGAGTTTCATTCCAATGGTGCTTGCGTTTGGGTGTAATGTCCCGGCAATAATGTCTACACGGACACTGGAAGATGAAAGAGATAGAATACTCACCATGCTTGTTAATCCTCTCGTGCCTTGCAGCGCGAGGATGGTTGTAATAACTTTTTTGACGGGAGTATTCTTTAGTAAGCATAAAGCATTGGTAGCCGTTGGGATATATGCAATCTCACTTTTCCTTGCTCTACTCTCAGCACTAATACTTGGAAAGTTTGTTATCAAAGGAGAGGAAAATCCCTTTGTAATGGAACTTCCGGAATATGCTATACCATCTTGGAAAATTGCTTTAATTCACTCTTGGGAGAGAAGCAAGGAGTTTCTGAGAAAAGCGGGGACAGTAATACTTTTTGGCTCAATTGCAATATGGTACCTCAGTAGTTATCCTCAGGCTATAGGGAGTGGGCTGAGCTATGCAGAGAAACTTGGAAGAGTTTTTGAGCCATTCACAATGCTTATGGGACTT
>QMUE01000084.1 GCA_003663535.1 Thermococci archaeon | reverse complement strand
CCCTTAAGAGAGTGAGGAAGCCAGTCATGATTTCCTCCATAGGTAAACTCCAATAATTGAGAGTATTACAATAATAAGCCAAGTATTCAACACTTCCTTTTTCATTGAAGGTAGTAATATTAACCTCTGGTCTATTTTCCTTCCAATCTCCACTATACAAGCTTAAAGCAATCAAGCCATATGCATGACCATCAAAACTCAAGCTTTTCTCATTACTAAGCAAAAATTCAACTCCCCTTTTAAACCCACTATAACCAGTTTTGTTCCTTAAATACAACCAAATTAATGCTATTGAAGTCGAGTATATATCATGATTCCATGGGCCATCCAGCTTAGGGAGAAACATTGTGTAATAAACTCTAGTTCCCACCACTTGTGGAGTTGTATACCCTATCCAGATTCACAGCTAGAATTGCCTTTAATAAACAAAGATTAAAATATTTAAAGCTTGAGAATTACCAGTTAATGGTGATAGGGCCCTGGCTTCCCCAGTTTCCATACATGGACATCACCCCAGGCCCAAGCCACTAATCTGCTATTCTCTCCAAAACAACGCCAAGAGAATTAGAGCCTCATAATATGTAGGAATCTCAGCTAAAATATCTAGATGAGCGAACGTCAATAAAAAAGTATAGCACAAAAGCTTCAAATGAACTTTGTCTTTCTTCCAATGTCTTCGAATGCATCTATGACATATTGTAAGTCCTCTTTTGAATGAGCAGCTGAGGGCTCTAATCTAATTCTTGCAGTTCCTTTTGGAACTGTTGGGTAAACTATAGCTTGAGCAAAGATGGTGTACTCATCATAAAGAATTCTACTGAACTCTTGGGCTCTCTTCTCATCGTAGAGCATTACTGGAGTAATTGGATGCTTTGTATTTCCTAAGTCATAGCCGAGATTTCTAAGATCATCCTGCAGGAACTTAGTATTATCCCATAGCTTCTTAACGAGCTCGTCGCTGTGCTGGAGTATCTCAACTGATGCAATAGCGGCTGCAACATCAGGCGGGTTTAGTGCTGATGAGAACAAGAATGGCCTTCCTCTCTGCTTTAGGTATTCAATTGCCTCTTCTGGACCAGCCACATATCCACCAATGACACCAAAGGCTTTGCTTAATGTACCCATTTCAAAGTCAACTCTCTCGTGCAGGTTGTAATAATCTACAATACCTCTGCCATGGTCTCCTAAAACACCCTCACCGTGGGCGTCATCCACATAAACCATGGCATCATACTGCTCTGCCAGCTCAACAATCTCTGGGAGAGGTGCTAAGTCTCCATCCATGCTGAATACTCCATCTGTAACGATAAGCTTCTTTTTCTTGTCTTTAACCTCTTCGAGTCTCTTTTTGAGATCATCCATGTCGAGGTGCTTGTAGATAACCTTTGGTGCGCCGCTTAATCTCATTCCGTCAATAATACTTGCATGATTAAGTTCCTCACTCACAAAGACTGCATCTTCATTCTTCTTTATGAGGGCACTTAAAGCACCTAGGTTGGCGTTATAACCGCTCTGGAAGAGTATGGCCACTTCACGCTTCTTGAACTTTGCGAGTTTTTCCTCGAGCTCAACGTGGAGCTCCATGGTTCCAGCTATTGTTCTAACGGCACCAGCACCAACACCGTAGTCAAGAATGGCCCTTATCGCAGCTTCCTTAATCTTTGGATGTGCAGCAAGCCCAAGATAGTTGTTTGAACACATGTTAAGAACTTTCTTCCCATCAACAACAATCCATGGCCCTTGAGCGCTTTCAAGCTTTCTAATGGTCACATAGAGACCTTTCTCCTTAAGCTCCTTCAGTTCTTCACTAATCCAGTCAAGCTTTGCCATAGGCATCACCTCTCAATTTTTTTGAGAGATTTTCTATCATGTCTCGAGCCATGCGCTCTAAATCCCAATCAGGTTTCCAGTTCCAGTCTTCTCTAGCTGCGCTATCATCTATACGAGTAGGCCAAGAATCAGCTATCTTTTGTCTTTCATCAGGTTTATAGTCTGCTGTAAAGTCGGGTATGAATTTTTGAATAACTTTTGTTAATTCTTCAGCTGAGAAACTCATTCCAGTAACATTATAGAATCTGTATCTCAATTGTGAAGGCTCTGCTTCTGCAATTTGAATTAAAGCTTTTAAAGCGTCAGGCATGTACATCATGGGCAAAACTGTATCTTTCCTTACAAAGTACGTATAATGCCCTTTTTGTATAGCTGCATAAAATGCTTCAACGGCATAATCAGTAGTGCCTCCTCCGGGCTCTGTTTTCCAACTTATTATTCCCGGGAATCTAACTCCTCTAACATCAAGTCCGTACTTATTGTAATAATACTCACCTAAAAGCTCGGCTAAGACCTTTGAAATGCCGTACATGGTTTTTGGGCGTTGAATTGTAATTTCACTTGGATTGTCGGGAGTTTCTGGACCAAAAGCTGCTATTGAGCTTGGTATAATGACTTTTTCAACATTATTTTCTCTTGCTGTTTCTAACACGTTATATAATCCATCTACATTAACTTTAAAGCATAACTGGGGGTTTTGTTCTCCTTTTGCAGAGAGGATTGCGGCTAAATGGTAAATAACGTCAATGTTGTGCTCCTTAACTACTTGTTCAAGTTTTTTCTTATTGAGTACGTCAAGAACCTCAGTAGGTTCTGAAAATTCTTTTAGCTTCTTGATGTTTCTGCCAGTAGCAATAACATTCTCATCTCCATACTTTTTCCTTAACTCTGGAACAAGTTCAGACCCTATTTGACCCGTTGCCCCAGTAACGAGTATTTTCACTATTTACACCTCCTATTCTTTTGTTAATTCAAAAAAATGGAAAAAAAGTCTAAAATGCGCTTTTTAGGAATGTTACTGTATCTTCTATAGACTCTTCTGGTTTTGTAATGATAGAACCTCCAACTAGCACTAGCAGGGCTACAATTAACCCCCAAACTCCTGATAGTATCCCTAATGGATTTTTCCATACAAAAGTCGTCAAGGCTACTACTATTACCCCTGCGAGTGCACTAGTTAGGGCGGCTTTTGAAGTAACTCTCTTCCAGTAAAGTGGGGCAAATAATACAGGAGCTATTGCTGCCGTTCCGGCAGTTGCAATTTGTAGTATGTTTAAGAATAAGGCTGGGCTGGTAAAAGCTATCCATGCACAAATTGCTCCGAAGATTAAAACGAAGGCCCTGTCAACGTGGTATAAATGCTTTTCATCGGCATCTGGTTTTACAAGTGTTTTGTAAATATCGACTGTAAATAGTGTGCTAACAGCGTGTAATTGTGAGTCTGCGGTGGATAAGGCGGCTGCAAGTGCACCAGCACATGCAAATGCTGCAAGTGCGAATGGAGTATATTGGAATAACATTTCTGGGAATAATCTATCTGGAGTTGGGTAGTTCGGATAAAGAAGTCTGGCACCAATTCCGATTGCTGGGACAAATATGTAAAGATATGTCAAGTAAGCTGCGCTGAAAACTCCTGCCCATTTTATTACTTTTAGGGATTTACCAGCAAAGTACCTCAGAAAAACATGCGGCATTGCTATCATACCTACCGTTATTGATACCCATTGAGAAACCCAAAATCTATAAGTATACGCTTCCTTAAGTCCGGGCAAGCTATAGGCCTCTGGAATTCTTTGAGCTCCTAAAGCATAGACTTGAGTTAATCCACCAAATGCGTTCTTGATTACCCAGTATGCACCGAATACCATTGCTAGAAACATGAAAATGCCTTGAACAGTGTCTGTCCACGCAACGCCTCTCATTCCTCCTATCCAAGTGATGAATACCATGAGAAGTAGGAAAATTACAAGACCTACTGTAAATGAGATATGTCCCTTGCTAACTATCTGGAACAAATATGTGACTCCCAAAGCTTGCATTGCGGTGTAGGGTATAACGAACAATATACCAACTAGTGAGACTATTATTCCAAGAGCTTTTGCAATATTCCCTCCACTTCTATAAACTCCTTCGACATACTGTCCTACTGAGATGTAATTATATTTTTTACTAAGAGTCCACAATCTCCGACCTATCAGCCATAAAAGAATTCCCGGGAGCACCGTCCAGTGAATATTGTTCCACCAAGGAACCCCATGTGTGTATGTTGCACCAGTGGTTCCCATAAATGCATATGAACTATGGTAAGTGGCACTATATGTCAGAAATAGTGTAATTACTCCTAAAGTTCCACCAGTCGTTGCAAAATCTGTAACACTCATCTTTCTATAGCGAGTGCTTAGCCAAGCCACGACAACCATGACGGCTACCCAAATAATTAAGATTGCAACACCTATCACCCATTGCTCCATCATTTCTCCCCCCCAAGATCGGGCTCCTTATTCCAAGCTTCGAGTTTCCAAGCTGCAATCCCGAAAGCTACTATCACCACGGTCCAAACTGAAGTCAAATAAACCCAGAATGTAGGCAATCCAAGTGTAAGTGGGTGTGTTTTGCAATAGTTGTTCACGTAAGTCAGCACTGGCGGATTGGAGAGAATTAAAGCCACCAAAACTATAAAAAAGAAAATCTTCTCCCCCGTAGTCATAATCTCACCCTTTCAGCATCTCTAAAACTTCTATAAGTCTCGAAACCAAGTGCTCATGGTATTTCTTTCCTTTTTCTGCTGAAGACAAGGTAGGTCTCCCAGTAATAGAATCGCCTGAAGCCTCAATGAGGGCTTTCATGTCATCTTCAGTACTAGGCACATAGCATAAAGTATCTCTTGGATCCCTCGGATCAACATGGTAAAGCGACTTCTCCTCTGGAGCATAATCTCTTGCCTTCTCTAACTTAACGAGATTGGGATACTTGTACACCATGTGAGAAATTTCTATCTCTTCCGCATGTCCTACTGGACCAAAACCTAGTTTATCACATATTCCCTTACTCATATATGCTGGATCAAAAATAACAACTTTCACTTTAAGCTCTCTTTGAGCCCTTTCCGCTGCAATCTGCATCCAAGAAATGTTAACTATCCTGTGGCCATTTATAACCACAAATTTCTTGAATCCATGCTTTGCCAGTGATCTTATAATATCATAAAGAACCTCTATCAAAACTTCTGCCCTTATGGTTATGGTTCCAGGTCTTACTAAGTGGTGAGGACTCCATCCAAACCACAGTGGTGGGGCAATGAGAACACCCGTTTGAGCGCTTGCATCCTCTGCAAGTGCGATTGCTGCTAGCGTGTCCGTGCCTAGTGGAGCAAATTTACCATGTTGTTCTGTGCTCCCAATGGGGAGGATTATCCTATCATCCCTTTTCAAATACTCCTCTACTTCCGACCAGCTCATTTCATACAACCAAGAACCTGGCATTTTGCCACCTCCACATCGTTACTCTCTGATTTCACTAATTAACTGGATTGTATGCTCGAGAATTGATTTCACCATATTCACCTTAGAATTACACATTAATAACATTTTTGCCCATTTTTTTGGAAAGATATTCACATATTTATGGAAAAATTAAAAAATATTTCCAGCCAAAAAGTACTTGGGTGGAGTTAATGAAAAAATTTTTAGATGCACACTCTATGAGAATCTTGAGGGAATTGTACAAAAACTCAAAAATCACTTATAAGGAGCTAGCAAAAAAAGTAGGAATAACTGCTACGGCGTGCTATCGTAGGATTAGGGAGTTGGAAGATCGAGGAATTATAAAAGCTTATACTATAGAGGTGGATGCAAAAAAATTAGGTTTCCCAATTAAAGTTTTAATAGAAGTCAAAACTAGAACGGGCGTGTCAACTGAGATAATTAAAGTGTTAGGAACACATCCAAACATTTTGAAGATATATGGGGTTACAGGAGAACAAGATGCCATTATTGAAGCATATTTTCAGAGTATAGAAGAGATGGACTCATTTTTAAAAGAGTGCAGAGAAACATGCTCAGATATTAAAGACACGATAACTCATATAATCTTAAATGAACATAAGAATCCTGAAGGCTGGTTCCAAATAATAAATAGGTGAGGGGCGTGCCAGAATATTACTTTGATCTTGAAACATATCCTAAGGGAAGTAGGCCCTCTCCAAATGATGAGGTATTGGCAATACAACCCTAGTTCCCATCAGGTTGTTAGAATTATAAGTACTTAGCCCTAGTTCCCACCGAGGTTAGGGAGGCTTGACGCTTATACAAACATTCAACCAAACCCACCATAAATAAGCACGCGATGGGAACTAGGGTTCTATTAAAATAATGAGAAGAAACTAGGTGAGGGGGTCAGTTTCCTATTTTTTATTTTTTGGATATTGAGATTGCACCCGACGAGATAGGGGGTTATCCTCTAAAGGCCCTTAATCATTATTCTTTTGAAAGCCTCAAGGCGGGAAAAAGATTTTTTTAAAGTTACTACTTCTT
>QMUE01000083.1 GCA_003663535.1 Thermococci archaeon | reverse complement strand
TGGTTCCATGGAATCTGTTAAAACCACCACACTTTTGAATCCGAGCAAATGAAGAAGAATGAACAGTATCAATGCAAAAAACAGAATATAGTCCAAGAAGCTTTCCAAGAAGTTTCTCATTTTCCACACCTCAAAAAATTAAAAGAGATTAAAGAAGTCATGGGCCTTGGACAACAACGGCGACATTTTCTACTTGGCTTATTTGAACTTGTGCTGGGAGGTTTATTGGCAGAGCTGTATCCATTGGAAGATCAACACTTGGAGTATAACTCCCAACTGCAAGTAGATTACTTGAGTTATCATAAAGCTTTACATAAATTGTTGAGCCTGCTGAAACGTCCTTATCAAATGAAACCTCTACTCCGGTTATATAATCCGGATTAGTACTGTTAAGCAAGAATTTAATATTTCCATTATCCACAGGAGAAGTCACCGGAGCAGAACCTTCACCAATGTTCTGAACGTTTAGGTTTATTACTGGGACTGCCAAGGCGGCGTTTACCAACAAAAATGCAAGCGCCGATAATATTACCAACACTCTCTTATTTCCGCTTAACAACTTCATTTCTTTCATTCTATCACCTCCCCATTGTTTAACAGAATTATGCTGAATAGATTCCTTTAAAAATTTATCCAACGACAAATAGTAAGAAACCAACGATTTATATTAATAAACATCCCAAAGCCTCATTTAACTACTTAAACCAAAAATTGTCAAAAGGTTTATAACGGTAGAAAAACGCCAGATATGTGGGAAAAATCATGAAAAGGAGCATATTAGCTTTTATGATTTTCATACTTTTGTTGCTATGTTCTCTTGGGTTTTCCTATACTTATATCCACCTAGCTTCTCAGCAACTTGGAGAAGGGAGAGTTTATATATGCAAACTTCCAGTTAATTTGTTACTTTTCGAAGCAAATAAAGAGTACTCCACAAAGATCCTAATAGACCCACAAACAGTGCCACTCTGGAATAGAAGGGGGAAAGTGTATGTAACTTCAGATGAAAATGGCACCAACCCTCTATATTACTGGGTTGAGAATTCCACTACAGTTCTGGTTAGCGTTCCTCCAACTAATGATACAACCACTAAAATTTTCATCTGGTACTGTGCTCTTGAGAACCCATATCAAGAATATGAGAACAATACAAAGTTCTTGGAGATTCACGAACTCCCTTATTCTCTTGAGAACACTACAGTATACCTCAAATTTAAATAAAAAAGAGCTAAAGTATGAGATCTTCTCTGGTTAAATACCCCTCTAAGTAGAGGCCTCCAAGGAACGCCTGACCAACATTTATTCCGTTGTCTCCTCTTGGCACCTCGTGGGTAGTGTAAAACCTGAGATTATTGCTCTCCACTATCTTTCTAATAGTTTTGACGATCAGCTCGTTGTAAGCCACTCCACCGCTGAGGGCTACGTTCTTAATACCGAACTCCTTGGCTTTCTCAACCGTTACTTCTCCAAAGGCCCTTCCCAAAGCCAAGTGAACGGAATACGCAATATCTGCAGGCTTTGCTTTGCTTTCTAAAACCTGTCTAAAGAGTTCTTCAATCTTGAGTTCTTCTCCCTCAACTGGAATCCTGAATCCTAGGTCATTCTTTCCTCTAAACGCGACAGCTTCCAGCTTCATCGCAGGTTCTCCCTCATAAGTCCGTTTATAGGCAACATTAAGAAGAACAGCGAATGCATCAAGAACTCTTCCCGTAGAGGAGGCGTAGCTAACGTTTATATCCCTGGCAAGCTGATTTAGAATAACATTGAACTCTACCTTACCATACCTTAAATTATCAATGGCCCTTGGACAGCATCCTTTGACAAGCTCTTCTATCTCTTCCACACTGTATATCTTGTTTAAAATACCAACCAGGGCCCTGAGGGGGTAATAACTAGCTAAATCGCCACCAGGAAGAGAATAGTAACTAATATGCGCCAGCCTTTCAACGTCTTCATAACTGAGGTAGATAACTTCCCCACCCCAGGTGTGCCCATCGCTTCCGTAACCAACGCCATCCAGAGCTATGCCTATAACTCCATCAAGTTTATTTTCGGCCATTACAGAGGCAACGTGAGCATAATGGTGTTGAACTTGAAGGAACTCCACCCCTTCCTCTTCTGCCATTTCCATGGCGAGCTTTGTGGTGTTGTAAAGAGGATGCAGATCAGCGACAATTAAGTCCAAGTTTTTAACTCTGAGAATCTTCTTGAAGTGCGATATAGCTCCCCTCATAAACTCCAGTACTTCAACCTTTGACGTGTTTCCTATGTACTGACTTGGATAAACCTTGGAATTCTTTGCAATGCCAAAGGCATTCATGAGTTCTGCACCAACTGCTAGTCCATTATACTCAAATGGAATCTCAATAGGTAATGGCACAAACCCTCTGCTTCTTCTTATTACAGCCCTCTTTCCATCGACAAATCTTATCACGCTATCATCGGTTCTGTTGAGTATTTTCCTATTGTGAAGAAGGAAATAATCGGCCAGTTCTTTCAATTCTTTAAACGCCGTTTCATTATCTATGGCCATTGGCATTCCGGGATAATTTGCTGAGGTCATGACATAAACCGGACTCTTTGAGTAGTGGAAAAGTATATAGTGGGTTCCCGCATAGGGTAGCATGACCCCTATTGTTGGAAGCCCTGGAGCCAGGGTCTCTGGTAGTGGGAAGGGCTCCTTCTTTCTCAGGGCCACTATGGGTTTTCTATAGCTTGTGAGTTCTTCTCTTTCAATCTCACTAACTATAGCAAAGTTCTCTATTGTTTCCAGATCTTTGGCCATTATTGCAAAGGGCTGTTGCGGCCTTAAGATTCTTTTCCTGAGCTCTCTTAGTGTCTCTTCATTGGTGGCATCGCACGCTATGTGTATTCCACCAATCCCCTTTATGGCCACTGTATAACCCTTATCTATTAACTCTGCAGCCCTTTTTAGAGGATCACCTGTTATCTCTTCCCCCTCATTGGTGTAAAGACGATAACTTGGTCCACACACAGGACAGCAAACTGGCTCAGCGTGATATCTTCTATTCAGCGGATCCTTATACTCGCTCTCGCAGTAATCACACATATCAAATTCTCTCATGGTTGTGTTAATTCTATCATAAGGGAGATCTTCGATTATAGTAAATCTAGGCCCACAGTTGGTACACACTATGAATGGATACATATAGCGCTTATCCGAAGGATCAAAAAGCTCTCTGAGACAATCATCACATATACTGACATCCGGAGGTATAACTGAATCGCCCCCTCCCTCACCGTTAGAACTCTTCTCAATGTAAAACCTATCAAAGCCTTGAAGTGGAAGTTCTTTTGTTTTTATCTTTTCCACCTTCGCTAGAGGAGGTGCCCTATCCTTAAGAGCTTTTAAAAATGCTCTTATATCCTCCTCCTTACCTTCAACAACAATTTCAACTCCCGCATCACCAAGATTTTTAACATAACCTCTCAAGCTGTGTTCGTGAGCGATTCTATAGATGAAGGGCCTGAAACCAACCCCCTGAACAATTCCCTCAACGTGAATGTGATAGGTTTTCACTACTCCCACCTATTCCAAAATCGAAAAAAAGGCATTTATACCTTTTCAAAACCAAAAGTTAAAAACTAATGAAGAGTTTTTAACCCAAGGTTGCTAGGCTAAAGGTTTAACCAACAGAAAGACTAAAAAGGCCAAAAAGGATATTTAAACGGTGCATCCAGCTATGTATATCATCGTAGTTTACGATGTGAATGTTTCTCGAGTGAATAAGATGAAAATTCTTAAGACAACATTTAGTCTGGGTTCAAAATAGTGTCTTTGAAGGGGAAGTTACACTGGCCGAGTACGAGAGAATTAAAAAAGGAATTAAGGAACTTATTGATGAGAATGAAGACTCTGTGATTATTTACGAACTAAGAGGAAAACCAAAAAGAGAGAGTCCCGGGAATAGAGAAAATCCAGTTGAGGATATTATCTAGAGCATATTGACTTGAAAATACAGTTTTTGCATTCCCATTCAAACCGTGGTTTTGGATCTTTGGGAAGTTCTCCATTTTCCATGGATTCAATGAGTTTAATAATCCCCCTGGCTCTCTTCAAGAACTCCTTAAAGGCCCTTGAATCCTTTTTGATCTCCAGCTTTTTCCATGGTATTAACTCATTATGGCGAAATATCCAGAGATGCCCAAATTTCGCACCAGGGAGCATATTTAGATACGCATTCAACTGCTCTGTATAAGCGTTCAACACGCTCTCCTCATCGACCTCATCCAGATTCTCGGGAATCTTCTCATAAGACCAGTCACTGAGGAACTTAAACTCGAACACGTGCTCCCCTATTACAAGATCGGTCCTACCAGTTAGAAGCCATCCATCTCCCAACTCATATGAGACTTCTTTTTCTATCTCAGGGGTAGCCTCAATATCAGCCTGCAGATATGACCATGAATCCTTGATAAGCCCTAAAAGGCCCATGTGGAGTACCTGGCCTAGTATCCTTTCCTTATTTTTCTCTCCAAAAAATCTAACGTCGTATCGAGTGGTTAGAGCTGCTTTCAAAGGACAAAAAGAAACAGAAGTCACTCTGATGGTTCTTTTAGGTCCTCTTATATTTCCATACTTAAGGAGGTTTTCCAGCCGCTTTCCAAACTCTTCTATGTTCTCCACCCCCTAAAACCACGCCACTAAGGGGTTATATTCCTGAGTTCCAACAAGGTGCTTAATTAATTTATATGCTTCAAGTCTTATCAGCCTTTGTTTGGTGATGTTTTTCTTTAGTCTTGGATGCCTCACACTCTTTCTCATTTCTCCATTAATTGCTTTCAAAACGATCTTTTTGCCCTCATCATTAAGCAAAACTCCATTTAGGTCATCCCTGAAATGGCCCTTCTTAATTATACCCTGCTTAACAAGTCTATTGGCCACGCGGTCAGCAATCATTGGCTTGAAAATCTCACTGAGATCAAGTGCAAGGGAAAACCTCCTCTCACCAGGTTCATGTAAATAGCTAATGGTTGGGCTTAGTTGAGTGTTGTAGAGCTCGCTAACTATTGTTGCATAAATCCGAGAATTGAGAAAGCTTATTAATGCATTCATCTCATTTTGAGGAGGCCTTCTTGTTCTCTTCACAATTTTGAAGTCTTCGGGAAGGGTTTCATCCCACAAAGCATAATACTCCTGCCTTATCCTTGCCTCAACGTTCATCACTTCTGAAATTTTCTCTACAGCTTCAAGTTCATTTAAGAGTTCATTGAAAGATGCTTTCATGCCCCATTTCTTCAGATTTTTCTCCATGTTCTTGGCTCCACCAACTACGAAAAGCTTTGCCAACTTGAGTCTCTTTTCTCTGTCAAGATAGTGTTTGGCTTGCTTAATAAGCAGATCTCCAGAATTAAGGCTCTCCCTTGGATAAAATGAGCCGTCATAATAGCCATAGTGATTGAAGAAGTGAACTGCTACTCCCTTTTGGGCTAAGAAGTGTAAAGCCTGGGATGTTATGGTAATTTTTCCATAAACATAGATATCGTAAATGCCCTCAATTGCCAAAGGCTTTTTCCCTTGAGCATTTTCAAAATACAAGGTGTTTTCTCTTCTGAAGAGAGTCCCATCTGAAAGTAGGGTGAGGGGCTTCTTTCTCATAATATCACCAGCTTATAATCTTCCCAACACCACATTCTACATAATCCGGCCCAAACTCCTCCGCAAAAATGCGCTCTGCCCTGCTTCCAGTACAGTGGCAAGGCATGAGTTTTTGAACTCCCAGCTTCTTGAGGCTTGTAGCTATTGCCCTAACTTCTCTTTCTGACGCTCCAAATAGATGAAAACCTCCAACAACCAAGTAAACATTTTCTCCTGTTATGTTCTCTGCTCTCTCCACTATCTTGACTACTCCAGGATGGGAACACCCAGTTACCACAACCAAACCTTTTGAAGTCTTCAAAACGAGAGCCTGCTCCCCTACTGGAAACATCACTCCGGTAGTGTAAGCATCCTCCAAAATTTCTCTTGGATCATTAATTTCAACTACTTTTGCCCCGAAGCTCCGAACTTTCTCTTTAAAACTCTCTGGGAAGATAGCTGGGAGAACTACTGTCACATTGGGATTCTCTCCTAAAATTGCCCACAGTCCGCCTGTGTGATCTCCGTGAATGTGAGACAGAAAAACATATTGGATTGACTTTGGGTTAATGTTAAGCTTCTTCATGTTGCCCAGCAGAATTTCACCGTCACCGCCGGTGTCAAGGAGAATTGTGTGGTTTTTGAATTTTACAAGGGCAGCAAAGCCCCATGCGCTTTTAAAGCCGCTCAATGCTTTGTTGTCATAGACGATGATTATTTTGTCCCCACCGGGATATTCCTCTTGCTGTCTAGTTGAATTTTGCTGTCTGAATAAAGGAATGAAAGCCAAGATGAGAAGCA
>QMUE01000082.1 GCA_003663535.1 Thermococci archaeon | reverse complement strand
GTCTTGGAATGGCAGCAGCAGGGTTAGTGCTTTACTTAAAAGATCCGGATCCATTTATAACAATACTTGAAATGCTTGTATTTGCGTTGAGTGGAGCAATGTATCCAATCTTTATTCTTCCTATGGGCCTCCAAGTATTGGCAAAGGCATTACCATACGCTCCGACCAGCGAAGCGGTTAGAAAAATCGTGGCTTATGGATACACTGCCTCTGTTAATGAAATATCATATCTAATGCTCCTTTCTGGGTTTTATGCAATTATAGGCTACTTATTTTATAAATGGAGTGAAAAACAAGCCAGAACTGTGGGATTAAAGAGCTATTAAAATGGGAGTCCTATATTAAGTTCCTTGGCTTTCTTTTTAATTTCTTCAATGCCTATTATTGGGGTTCTGGCTCCTACTTTCTGGACACTTAAATATGCTAGAAAAGTTCCTAAAGTGGCGGCTTCTCTCAATCTCCATCCCTTTATTATACCATAAATAAATCCGGCATCGAAGGCATCTCCGGCCCCTGTGGAGTCGATAACTTTAGCACTTAATCCTTTGACTTTGAAGGTTTCTCCTCTTTCATTTCGGAGCAAGGCACCACCCCCATTCAGGGTTATTATTAAATTTTTGCTTTTTACAGCTTGGAGATTCTCTAAACCTCCATATTTTCTTTTGAACTCATCCTCATTCAGCAGAAGGTAGGTAATCTTATCTTCAACTGATTTGGGAAGTTCTGCCTCTCCTATATCGAGAAAAACGGGGATATTTCTCTTATGGGCGAATTTCGCTGTCTTTTCTATAATTTCCTTTGGATTTGAAGACATGTGAACGTATCTTGCTCTTGATAAGTATCCCAAATCAATTTCTCGGTGGGCGTTTGCCCCCAGATGCTTGACGATTCTTTTATCTTCGCCCTTTATCATAGATATTGCTATACCAGAGGGTTCGTTCACCACTTTAATTCCTTCTACATCAACTCCTATTTTTTTGAAGTAATTTATATGGGCCTCTCCAATCTCGTCATTGCCCACAGCACCGATAAATCCAACTTTGAGTCCCATTTGAGAGAGCCAAGAAGCAGTATTGCCTGCAGCTCCCCCTAGTCCAAAATGAGCGCCTTTGGCAATTATTTTTTCATGAAATTCAGGAAATTTCTCTACTAAAAGAGTGATATCATAGTTAAGGTTACCAATTGCAACTACATCAAACACCTTTTCCACCTCGCTCTTTTTTGTAGGTTAATAGATTTATTTTTTTCGGATGGAGAGACTTTTTTCATAAGGGTAGGTCACACCTTTTCTCTATTTCATTGTTTTCTTGTGTGCACTAGCGAACAAAGAAATGCTTTTATACTTGGATAGTTAAATTCAAATGATGTTCTAAACATTTAGATTGTGGGTGATATGAAATGGAAGATAGGTTAGAAAGTGTCCTTAATTGGGCTCTAGAGAAATTTAAAGCAGAGTATATTGAAATCCGATATGAAAATGTAAACAAAAATACACTTGAGCTCAAGGACGGTACATTTACGACTTTCGCTGGCAAAGGCCAAATGGGAGTTGCCATTAGGGTTCTAGCAGATGGCGCATGGGGATTTGCATCAACAAACAGGCTTGAACAGCTTGAAAATGCTATAGAAAGTGCATATAAGCTTGCAAGGGCGACAGCAAAGGTCAAAAAAGAGAAAATTCAGCTTGCAGAGGTTAAAGCACATCAAGATATCGTAAAAAGTAAAATGAAAGTAAAACCCAGAGAAGTTCCAATAGAGGAAAAAGTGGAAAGGTTGGCAGAGTTAGAGGGCCTTCTCAAAGCAGATAAATCGATAAAATCTACATGGCTTCGCTATGAGGATGCAAGTGGTGAAAAGATTCTTCTGACAAATGAAGGTACAAAGATAAAGTGGGATCTTAACTATGTTTGGCAATATGTTTGGGCCACAGGTAAAGAGGGAGAAAAACTTGCTGCAGCAAGGGATGAAGTAGGAGCAGTTGAACATGGCTGGGAGCTCTTTAAGGAGAGAGAACCAAATGAGGAGGTTGCCAAAAGGGTTCTCAGAAAGGTTCATGCCCAGCTTCAAGGGGTTGTTCCTAAGAGAGGAGAGTTCCCAATAGTGGCAGGTCCTATAGTTGTTGGCATCATAGCTCACGAGGCCCTCGGGCACTTGGCTGAGGCAGATTTAACTATAAATTCGCCATTTAAAGATCTAATAGGAAGAGAAGTTGCACCAGAACATGTCACAATGAGTGAGCGCATAGTTGAAGGTGGATTTGGTAACGATAGATACGACGATGAAGGGGTGCCAGTTAAGGACATTCATATAATTGAAAATGGGACTCTCAAGCAAATAATGCTGAACAGGGAATATGCTCACAAATGGGGTATGGAACCCAATGGCCATGCAAGGGCCGAAAATTATACATATCCTCCAATAATAAGGATGCGCAATACTATTTTTGAACCCAGAGACTGGAAGTTTGAGGAGATGATAGAGGACATTAAGTTTGGTTATTACGTGGTCGATTTCAGAGGAGGTCAAGCACAGCTTAATTCGGCATTCCAGGTTGGAGTTCAAGAGGGTTATATGATAGAGAACGGTGAAATAACGAAGCCCATAAGGGACACTTCAATAAGCGGGATTGCAATTGAGGCCTTAAAGAAGATAAGTGCTGTAGGAAAAGACTTTGGCCTTGAGATGGGAAGATGTGGGAAGGGACAGAGTGCTTTTGTTAGCTCTGGCGGTCCACATATGCGCTTTGATGGAGGAATAATAATAGGGTGATGAAAATGGAAGAGCTAATTCGTTTTGGAGAAAAATTCTTCGATGAGCTTGAGATTGCTATTTACAAAAATAGGGATGCAAGCGTGAACATAGAACTTAACGAGGTTTCATCCTCCATGCTGAGGGAAAGGGCCGTTACCGTGATTCGGGGTGTTAAGGGCAAAAAACTTGGGGTTTCAATAATTGATACCGGAGATAAAGAGAAAATCAAAGAGGCTATAGAAAGAGCTTACAAGATGGCAAAACTCAACAAACCTGATGAAAAGTGGACTTCACTTCCAGAGCCCGGAAAATATAGGGAACCGAGAAAAGTTGACAAGGAGCTTAAAGAGGTCTCTCCAGACTACTTTGTAGATCTTGCAAGGGAAGGGATAAGCCTTGCACTGGAGGAGCAGGGAATAGTTGTTGCAGGTGGTACTGGTGGAGTAGAATGGGGAGAAAGTTTAATAATGAATTCTCATGGTGTAAATGTGTCTCAGGAAGGAGGAGGGGCTTTCTTCTATCTTGAGCTTGTAGGGATGAGAGAAGGGAGAGTAACTCCCGGAATATTTGACTTTGATGCAAAGCTTTCTCTTAATCTCAACGTTGAAGAAGTTGTTAGAAAAGCTCTTCAAAAAGTTAAATGGGCGTTCAATGTTAAGAAAAGCAAAACAGAGGAAGCAAGAGTAATTTTGGAGCCATGGGCCATTTCAAGTCTTTTATCCTACGCTCTGTTCCCAGCATTCAGCGGTGAAAAACTTGTGAAAGGCACCACGCCATTAGCCAATAAGGTAAATGAAAGTATTTCAAACGAACTCCTCACAATCTGTGATGACCCACTCCATGAGCTCAGCATAAATCCTGTTATAGCAGATGATGAAGGAGTCCCAACTAGGAAAAATGTGTTAGTTGAAAAGGGAGTTTTCAATGGTTTTATCTGGGACAACTACTGGGCGAAGTTACAAGGAGTCGAAAGCACTGGAAATGCAAAAAGGAGCCTAGCTACTGGAGGGATAAGCATAGGGTTCCACAATGTTATCATTGAAAAGGGTAAGAAGTCACTAGAGGACCTTGTGGGTGAGATAGACCACGGTTACTTAGTGGATGGATTTCAAGGGGCCCATTCGAGCAACCCAGACAATGGAAACTTTGCAGTGGTAGCTAATCCGGCCTTTCTGATAAAAGATGGAGAAGTGAAAGGTTCAACGGTTTTCATGATGAGCGGAAATATCTACGAGCTGTTACCCAGTCTCTATGAGGTTAGTAAAGAGCAGAGAGTACTTCCTTTTGAAGGCAGTATGATTGTGCCAGCAATGGCCTTTGAGAACGTGAGGATAGCAGGCAAATAGGGGGAGTATTTCGTTATTTTTTGGTGGATTTATTTTTATTTTTAACAAGTTTTTCAGGGTGGAATGATTTCAAGTATTCTCGAGAGAATCAATGCGCTGTCTGAAGATTTCTCTTTAATCAACATCTTTAAAAACCCACCGTGGAATCCACTAAAGGTGAGAAAAGGAAAAGTGAGAAAAGGTGAGAGAAAATGAAGAATCCATTTGAAAAAATGCCTACTATCCTTTTGGCAGATGAGATCATTGATAAAGCTTTTAGGCGGGCTGAAAAAGCAGCTTCTGCTTTTACCCCAAGGGGCAACGTAATCAGTAAGGCGAGACAAAGGGAAGAGCTTAGAGTAAGGACTGTTTCAAATGTTATTAGGGACAATCTTAGGAAAGTTCTTGATAGAACCCCCGGGGTTTCAACCCTTCCTCCTTTTTACCAGGAGCTTCTTGATACTCTTGTGGACAAAAGAATGTTTCATAAGGCCTTAGCATCAATAAATTGGGCGATAAAAACCATTAGAGGTCTTGAGGAGAGATACGTGGAAAAAATAAGATACTCGAGAGATCCGAAGGAGATTGCAAAATTAAGGAGGGAATTCTACGGTAGGGTAGCGAGTATTTTGAAGGACATAAATGATAACCTTGAATATTTGAACAAGGCCAGAGACGTCTTAAAGGATATGCCAGTAATTGACCTTACTCTTCCCACGATAGTTATTGCAGGCCATCCAAACGTGGGTAAGTCTACACTCTTGAGAAAGCTCACAAATGCTAAACCAGAAGTTGCCACATATCCTTTCACGACAAAGGGGATAAATGTAGGTCAATTCGAAGAGCATTGGTTGAAATACCAAGTCATAGATACTCCGGGTCTTCTGGACAGGCCGCTAAGTGAGAGAAATGAAATTGAAAAACAGGCAATTTTAGCGTTGAGGCACCTTGGAAAGTTAGTTATCTACATCTTTGATCCAAGTGAGTACTGTGGTTACCCTATAGAGGCCCAAATGCACCTTTTTGAAGAGATATATGAAGAGTTTGGAGACTTTCCATTCATAGTGGTGCTAAATAAGACTGATATTGCCAATGAGGATAAGATGGTGGAGATTGAGGAATTCCTAAGGAAGAAAGGTGTTGAACCTCTAAGGATTGCGGCAGAGAAAAATATTGGAATAGACGAATTAAAAAAGAGAGTTCTACAAATACTTAAACCGGAAATGGAAGCTATTGCCCGCAGTATGGGCAAAACTGAAGGTGAATAGGCTTAAGAGCTCCACAATGCTCACACTTTTCTTTTAACTTTGCTCCGCAATTAGGGCAGTTAAGGTAGTCGTCTTTTATTGGGAATCCACAGTTGTAGCATTTGTTTTGGGCAATTCTCCTTTTATAAACTCTTTCAGGCTTGAAATACTCCTTTCTGAGATAGTAAAGGGCTACAAGTGTTGCCACAGCTCCAAAGAGACTAATACCTATAATATGAACTATGTTCCATATTGCCGAGAGAGTCAGGTAGATGAGAAGTAATGCTGAATATGCGATCAGCGATGAGGTGTAAATGTTTTTGTACTTTCTGAGAAGGAGTAGTGATATCACGAAAATTGGCAGAACAAATGCAAGTTTAAGCATTAAAACCTTGAGTCTATACACTTGATATGCTCGGTTGTATTCTTCATTCGCGTTTTGCATCAACTCTTGAATCTGTGAGCTCAGCTCCTGTAGCTTGTTGTGAACATCATCATAAGCACTCTTTGCTCCAAGGTATTGTAAATAGGCTTTTTCATATTCCTCTTTTGCTTTCAAATATTCCTGTTCAAGCTCCTTTGTTGCATTTCCACTCTCAAGTGCAACCCTATACTCTTCCCTTTTGAAAAGATAAACCCTCTCAACTTCCGTAAGATTACTTTCAGCCTTCTTATATCCCTCATAAAGCCCTCTATCAAGCTCCATTAGACGACTTTGGTTTTCAAGAAGAGGTGTGATGCCATATTTTTCTTGGTAGTATGTATAATCTGGTCTTTGAGGGATATTTTCAAGCTCTCTCAGAAAATTTATGCTCGCTAAGAGAAGGAATGCAACAAATAAACTTGCCAATATTTTTTCAAGTCGTGAATATTCCATTACTTACACCATTATAAAATAAACACTGAAGTATATAAGCAATTCGCAGAAAAAGAGAAAAATCAAGCGCTTTCTTCTTTTAGAAGAACTGCATTTACAATACCATCCTGGCCTGGTCTTGAAGTTACTAAGGCCTTTCCAATCTCTGTCTGGACAATTGCACCCTTTGTGACTATATTTCTCCTAACGTATTGTCTGTTAGCCGGGTTCTCCACAACGCTGATTATCTTCACTTTTT
>QMUE01000081.1 GCA_003663535.1 Thermococci archaeon | reverse complement strand
GTGGAATAAGGAGAAGGCCCGCCTCCAGAGTCAATACGATAGGCAGGGGGTAAAGTTTGGAAAAAAGATGGCTCGGCTTTTGAGGAAGAGGAGGAATGTAATGAATAATTTTATGAACCAAGTCGCGAATTACATAATAAAGTACTGTCTGGAGAATAAAATCGGGAACATCGTAATTGGGGAGCTGGAGGAGGCGAAGCAAAGGGTTTCCCTAGGCAAGGTAAACAATCAGAATTTTCAATACATTCCTTACGGCCTCTTCAAGCAAAAGTTGAAGGCAAAGTGCGAGCGTTACGGGATTAACTTCATTGAAGTTGATGAGGCTTACACGAGTAAGGTTGATGCTTTGGCCTTAGAGCCTTTAGAAAAGAAGGAGAAGTGTTGGGGGAGGAGGATCTGTAGGGGTTTGTATCAATCCTCCACTGGAGTTTTGATTAATGCTGACGTGAATGGTGCTTTAAACATTTTGCGTAAGGTAGCCGGCGATTCTCCCGTCAGGGGGATAGTCGGTAGTGGTCGCGTGAACCGGCCTGTGAGAGTGAGGCTACTGGCAACGGGATGCCGGATGAACTCTCACGAAACCCCACCCGTCAGGGTGGGGTAGTTCACTTATTTCAACAATTCGCATTATGAATAGTACGCTATATCAAGCATGGTGGATTTTTAATCAACATTAAGAGTAGCAAAATTGTATGATTATACATTTTAAATAAAATCGTCATGTAGAAAAAGAGCAACTAAGGATGATAAGAAAAATTTATATAGATGGTCAACTTTTTATAAATAAGTAGAGGTGGTTAGAATGGTAAAAGAGAAAATTGTAGAACTTCTACAGGAACACTTCGAGTTGAACCTATATGAAGCTAGGGCGTATGTTGCCTTAGTTGGTTTTGGGGTTCTCACACCAGCAGAGCTTGCTAGTGTCTCTGAAGTGCCGGCTCCAAGAACATACGATGTGTTGAGAAGCCTTGAAAAGAAAGGTTTTGCATTAAGCCAACCTGGAAAAGCCAATAAATATAGGCCAGTTCACCCCAAGAATATTCTTGAGAAATTCATAGAAGAATGGCAAGATAGGGTGAAAGAGGAGCTTGAGGCAAAGAGAAAAGCAAAAGAGGAACTCATAGAACTAATGACGCCATTGATAGAGACAGAGATCCCCAAGTATGGGGTTGAAAGAGTATGGGTAGTAAGGGGTATCAGAAACTCTACGCTAAAAACTCAAGAAATGTTAGAAGGTGTTGAAAAGGAAATACTCCTCGCTGATAATGGATATGTTGCAGCAAATCTTGACAAGGAGATAACCGCTGCAGTTGACAAAGGAGCTAAGGCAAAAATATTGGTCTTAAAACAGATCTTGCCTAGACTTGAAACATCAAAAATTATGGATTACTACAAAGCTGGAAAACTTGAACTTAAGGCCCTTGACAAAATAGAGCTACCGATGTTAATTTGTGACGAGGAAGTATTTTTTGCCTTGGAAGATTTAGCAGCGAGGTACTTCAATTATGAGACACAAGTTTGGGTCAAAGATTTCAGAGTTGTTGAATTGTTCAAGAGCAAATTCAACGAATATTGGAAGAAAGGGAAAAAGGTTTAGAGATATTTGAACCTCTCTTCAGTTTTGTTCTTTTCTTTAATCTTCCAGAGCAATTTTCCATCCTTTTCAAGGCTTTCTATCTTTCCTTGGGCTAGAAGCCTTAACAAAAGCCTTTTCGTTTGAGCTAAGGTTATTTTTGTTTCATGTGCAATCTCTTCCGCTGTTTTCTCTTTAGTTTTTACAGCGTCTAAAATTTTCTCATGTTTCATTTGGTTTCTCCCTCCGTTTGTATTTTTCCAGCAAGGTGATTATCATGTGCATGACCTCTAAGTACTTCTTTAACTCATCAATGTCATCTGGAAGAGTGTTTGCAAGCATGTTAAGTTTTTCTATTAAGCTTTCTTCAACACCTTTTAACTCAGATTTTCCAAGTTTTTTCCTATGTTCACATACAGGACAGAATATTTTCTCATTTAGTTTAAATAGGGGAGATCCACACTTGGGGCAGTGTCTATCGAGCATTTTTGCTCCAGAAAGCAAGAGCGGTGTTATTATTTCCCTGATTTCTTTGTCGCTGAGAGCCATTATTATCCCTCTGTGAGGGTGGTATAAACCTCAATTAGGGCTTTTTTTCCAAGTTTAGAGCGCCTTATTTTATCTGAGATCTCAGCTATATCGCAACCAATTATGTTGAAATTCTTTTTGATTTCGTTTATAATCTCAAGCAGTTCACCTAAACTTAGTTCCCCATGTTGGAATCGGGAGATTTTGTATTCTGGCGATAGGACATCTAGATCAACGGTCAAGTAGACATCTTCACCTAAATACTTCTTTATCTCTTCAATGATCTTCTCAATGGGGGATGTTTTCAGACTTTTATATGCTTTCCATGATCCTCTAACCCGTCTGCTTCTTGGGAGGGCAGGGAATATTTTGACTCGTCTAGTCCATAAGCTAGTTCTTTCTGTTGTGGGTATCATCAAAACAGGCCCAACTACACTAGCTCTCTCAATGATCCTTTCTTCCAAGGTATATGCAAGCCATGAGCCGTGATCAAGATAGTCGTGCATCAAATCTGTATGGGCATCGATACTTATTAAAGACCTTGTTTTCACGCGTTTAAGCACGCCGTAGGTTGCTAGGTGGTTTCCTATGATATAACACTTATCTATTGGAAGTCTGTCTGCTAGGAGCTCCACATTGCTTGATTCGACTATTACAAAATCTTCTATTATTCTATTCCTTTTGAGTAACTCAAGAGCGTACATCACACCCTCTCTATTGGGTTTTTCTCCAAAAGGGATAAACGTCACCATATTCTTCACGAAGCCTATTTTGAGGTTATTATTTTTAAATTTATAGGATGGACATATTCAAGAAGAAAGAGTTAAAGTTAAAAACAACCCTCTTGATGTTAAGTTTGAGAGTTATTGGGGGGTAAATCAAGATGATCTTACAAGTAGCTCTTGATGTAACGGATGTAGAACATGCTATTTCTATAGCGGAAAAAGTGGCCCATGGAGGGGCCCATTGGCTTGAAGTTGGAACTCCACTAATAAAGAAGGAAGGAATTAGAGCAGTAGAGCTCATGAAGAGGAGATTCCCAGATAGAAAAATAGTAGCCGATCTGAAGACAATGGATACCGGAGCTTTGGAAGTGGAGATGGCTGCAAGACATGGGGCTGATGTCGTCTCCATACTTGGAGTTGCCGATGATAAAACAATAAAAGATGCAGTTGCCGTTGGTAAGAGGTACGGTATAAGAGTGATGGTGGATTTACTCGGGGTTAAGGATAAAGTAAAAAGAGCGAAAGAATTGGAAAAGATGGGTGTTCATTACATCTTAGTCCATACAGGGATAGATGAGCAAGCCCAAGGAAAAAATCCCCTAGAAGATCTAGAAAAAGTAGTAAAAGCTGTAAAAATCCCAGTTGCAGTCGCCGGAGGTTTAAACTTAGAAACTATTCCTAAGGTTATAGAGGCAGGAGCCACAATTATTATCGTTGGAGGAGCAATAACCAAGGCAAAAGACCCCGAAAATATTACTAGGAAGATACTTGATCTATTCTGGGGCGAATATATGCAAACAATCGTAAAAGTTATTCAGGATATAACAGACCACATAAAAACAGTGGCGACATCACTAAAACTAGAGCAGGTTAGAGGGATGGTAGATGCAATGATTGGAGCAAATAAAATATTTATCTATGGCGCTGGAAGAAGTGGTTTGGTAGGGAAGGCATTTGCAATGCGCCTAATGCACCTCGACTTCAATGTTTATGTTGTTGGGGAAACCATAACGCCTGCTTTTGAAGAAGGAGACCTTCTAATTGCAATCAGTGGGAGTGGTGAAACTAGGACTATAGTTGATGCTGCGGAAATTGCTAAAAATCAAGGAGGAAAAGTCGTAGGAATAACTTCCTATAAGAATTCAACTCTCGGGAGACTTTCTGATGTTGTCGTAGAAATTCCGGGGAGAACAAAGGTAGATATTCCTACAGATTATATCGCTAGACAAATGCTCACCGAATACAAGTGGATGGCTCCAATGGGAACACTCTTTGAAGATTCAACAATGCTACTCTTGGATGGTATTATAGCTTTATTAATGGCCACATTCCAGAAAAGCGAAAAAGATATGAAGCGGAAGCACGCTACATTAGAGTGATCTATATGACCTCTTTTCCTCATATTTTTGTTGGCATCGGCAGTAATGGGAACAGAGTTGTCCAAAATATTAATATAGAAAAGGTTTCAAAACTTTCTATAAATCCTTCCTATTACCTACTTGGCAAATTCCCATTCCGTCAAAAAATTAGAGACATTTTCTGGAAGGTTCCAGATGATGCAATATTGTGGGTCGTGTTTGAAAATAAACCGATAAATCTGGAAATACTGAATATCATCCTGGAATATTTACCTAGGAATCCACTGAAACTTGCATATGTACTTAGCCCTGAAAAGGAATTGATTCACGAAGAAAAGCCATCATGGGCCCAAGAGTTTGATACAGTGTTTTATGACTCTCTCTGGGAATCCCTGCATGATTACAGGGATGTTTCATTAGAGATGGCTTTTCAAATGGCTACCAAAAACATAGGAACTATGTTTACTAGACTTCATTACTACCTTGAAAACCAAATGCTGGTGAATGTTGATTATGCAGACTTCTTTAATATGGTTAGGGGTAATAACGTTGGGATTTTACGGTTACTATCCAAAGTTAACTTTGAATGGCATTGGGGGATTTGGGATAAAGGCCTGATAAACATCTTAGTAGGAGAAAATGTGCCGTTAAGTGATGCTCATAAGATACTCTCTAATTTCCAGAAGGTTTTGAAGGAAAAGGATATAATATGGGGTATAAAAATGGAAGAAGGCTTAAATGACCACATTGAGATTCTCTCCCTTCTAGTCAAGAGGTGGTAATATGAAAGCTGTTTTTTTCGATATAGATGAAACCCTTCTGACAGAAAAACCCTTAATAATGCTCCTTCTTCCCCAAGTATATGATAAGCTATCAAAAAAGTTTGGGATTTCTAAAGGCGACGCTCGATTAAGATTTCTTAGAGAAATATCTGAAAGAAAAAATACTTACGAATGGCATGATTGGAACTTCTTTTTTGAGAGTTTTGGGATTGACCTTAAATATGAGAATTTAATAAAGACATATCCACACAAGATTCAAGTATTCCCCGACGTGATTCCCACTTTAGACTGGCTGAGAGGGGAGGGATATAAATTAGGGGTAGTAACCAGCGGCCCAGAATATCAGAGATTAAAACTTCGAATAGCTAAGTTGGACAGGTACTTTGATGTGATTGTGACAAGGGAAGATGTAAAAACTGTGAAACCTGATCCCAAGATATTTTTATATGCATGCGAGAAGGTAGGAGTGGAACCAAAAGAAAGCATAATGATAGGAGATGACTTAAATCAGGATGTTTATGGCCCTAGAAATGTAGGTATGCTGCCCATTTGGATAAACCGGGAAGGAGCGGAGGATTATAACTTTGCTGACTTTGAGATTAGAAGCCTTCATCAACTTAGAAGCATCTTAGGGGGGCTTAGAGATGAAGGAGATATTTAATAGGGAAGGGGTTTTTGTAGAGTTTGAAGAAAAACGAGTGAAGCTTGAAAATGGAGATGAAGTGATTCACAGGCAAGAGCACCCTACAGAACTCTGGTGGGAGCTTAAAGAGACTATAAAGGGTAAAAGAGTTAGATTAATTGTATACGAGATTGAGGAATGAAAAATGATCGCACATTTAATCAATGCTGATATCTATGGTAGGGACATCTTAAAAGTTTATTTAGAGTACAGAGAGAAAAATTTCAATTTTTTGGAAGAGGCCAAGAATCTTTTCATAGAAAATCTTGATAATGTCCTTATTGTGACATGCTTTCCAATACCCCCGATGCAGATAGCAGAAACTGATGGTCCACCAGGAGCTGTGGCCTTATATAGGGCTATTGAGAGACTTGGGGGTAGAGCAGAGATACTAACATGTGAAAAAATAAGTTCTGCCCTTAGAGGATTTAAAATCAATTTTGCAGAGGAACCACGAGTTAATCAATATTCTTTGTTAATAAGTGTTGAAACACCAGGGAGAGCAAAAGATGGCAAGTACTATTCCATGAGCGCGTTAGAAATTGAGATGCCGCCATTTGATGAGTTATTCTTCCAGGCTAGGGAACTTGGGGTCCCCACAATTGGTATCGGAGACGGGGGAAATGAGATAGGGATGGGGAATATTGCAGAGATCGTGAAGAAGTACATTAAATTTGGGGATAAAATAACTAGCATTGTAAAGGTTGATGAGTTAATACTCTCAGCAGTCTCTAATTGGGGGGCTTATGGCCTGATTGCTCAAGCTTCCCTTGAAGTGGGGGAAAATCTCCTGGGAGATTGGGATGAAGAAAAG
>QMUE01000080.1 GCA_003663535.1 Thermococci archaeon | reverse complement strand
GCTATCTCCATATAACTCCAGAAGCATGGCATGATGGTAGCGAGGCCTTCATAAGGAGTTCCTAAAAATGCCGTGAGATTCATGAAGTTCATGTATGCATAATTGGTGGGGCTGGGTTCCTCTTTAATTGCATCTTCGATTGTGAGTCCTAATTCTTCTAAGAGCCTTTCATAGTTGGCAAGTTCAGTGTTGGCTTCTTCTTGGGCCAGTTTTAGGACCTTTCTCATAAGATTAAAGTTGCTTTTAGAGGCAATTATCGTTAAGGTTCTTGTTAGTCCCACAAGATAGTTGTAGTCTTGGAGCACGTAGAATTTGAACTTTTCAATTGGCAATGTACCTTGGTATAATTCGATTACAAAGGGATGGTTTAGTATTCTCTGCCAAATATAATCTGCTTTTTGTCTTAGAGTATCGCTAATCTTCATTTTTCTTCACCTTCCGAACATGTAATAAAGAACACTTACAAGTATGAATGTTGGAATACTGGAGCCTAATCTAAAGCCGACTTCACTTAATAGCGGGATGTGGATTCCAAAAAGGCCTTCTATAGCTAGGCCCATGTAAAATATGAACCCTATAGTCCAGATTATTATTGCTTTGGAATTATATCCAGCAAATGGGCCATTTTCATCGAAAAGCGCCTCTGCATTGTAGCCTTTTTTAACAAGGAAGTAGTCGGTTATCATTATTGCTACTAGAGAGACAAAAGCTCCCCCAATCAGCAGCAAAAAGCTTTCATACTGTTCCATTGGAAATACTAATGCTAGGAGAACCCCCAATGCACCAACCAAAAGCACTTGTTTCTTTGCATCTGCCTTTGGAGAGATGTTTTTGTAGGTTATTGCTGCTGAGTAAACATCGAGGAAGGTTGTTGTGACTGTTGAGAATGTTATTATCAACATTGCTGGGATTCCTATACCATAAGCTGCTATAATCTCTATAGGATCTCCTTCTCCAATCGCCATGTTGGTGAGGGCTCCTACAAAGTAAAACAGGCTTGATGAAATGAAATAGCCTAAATAGGTCCCCCAGAAGGCTGAGTTTTTATTCCTGGCAAATCTTGAGTAGTCTGCTATCAATGGGGCCCATGAGAGGGGCATTGCTATCACCAGGTCTAGGGCCAACATAGCACCAATTTCTCCAGTGCCGGGTTTGGAGAGGAGATCACTTAAGGGGAATTTCTTGAGCGTAACATAAGTAAGCCATAGGCTCAGTGCAAGTAAGAGTAAAGCAGCAATCTTTTCTAGTTTCTCCCAGTTTTTTGGGCCGATGTATGTCCATAATGTAACGAGAACACCTAGCAAGAGGACCCACAATGGATAACTCTCAAAACCAAAAGCTTTTGAGACTGCATTCAGGGCATTGGCTCCAACTATGAGCATTATTGCTGTCCATCCTATAAGCTGGAGGTAATTCAAGATCGAAGGTAGAATTGAACCTTTAATTCCTAATGGGGCTCTTGAAAGTACCATAGTAGGTAGGCCCGTTTCCTCACCTTCGAGGGCTATCAACCCCATGATGGTATTTCCTAGTAGATGCCCGACAATAATCACTAGTATTGCCATGCCCAATGAGAGTGCTGGAGTCAACAACGCTCCTGCCCAGAACTCTGCTATACTTATCCCTGCTCCAAACCATATTGCAAGTAGTGTTATAAGCGTAAAAGTTTTCTTGCTTTTTTCAACTGGCTTTATCTCGTACCCCTCATCCATTTCCTACACCCAAGATAATTTCTATTGTGAAATTTTATAACTTTTTTGTTAAAAATAAAAACTAAGTTATAAGGAGATGATAATACCTCTATTCAAATGGAAAAGCAAAATCAGGTTAGAACCCTCTAAAAATACATCATACTTGTATCTTGGGGGTATTGGTTTGGAAGTGCCTTTGAATGTGTTTGTTAGTTGCGCATAATGTAGAAATATCTATCCAGAGAAGAGTGAACTCTCTGGTAATATTTCTCCAAAACTTCAAATCCAATTCTTTCAGCTACTTTCTCGGCTTCAAAGCTTGTTGGGAATGCAATGCTTAAGTGGCCATCTAGCACTTCGTATATACTTTCTAATGCCTTTTCATAGAGTTCTTCTCTCAGCTTTCCGCCGAGCGTTGCGGAAGTCCCATAGGGAGGGTCTGTGACAATTGCTTCAAATGCTTTGTCTGGAAAAAGTTTCCCTAGTTTAGTGGCATCTCCTTTTTTTAACACATAGTTTTTTATTCCATAATGTTCAAGATTTCGTTTGGCTCCATCCACCATGTCTTTTCGGAGATCAACACCATAAACTTCCAAACCGAGAAGGCCAGCTTCAATAAGTATTCCACCAGTACCCATAAATGGATCAAGAACCTCCTTTTTCGCTCGTGCTAGATTTATCATTGCTCTTGCGAGCCGTGGAGGTAGAGCTATAGGTTTGAAAAATGGTCTTCTATCTGCTTTTCTTTTTTCAAATGATTTGGCCGAGAATGCTTGCTTTCTTATTCCAACCCAGAGTTTTTGCCCGCAATATACTCTGACTAATGTGTCAGGGGTTGTTAGATTTACTTTGAAACCTTGTCTTACTATAATTGCTCCAAGTTCTCTTTCTAGGCTCTCTACATTGTAGCGACAGTTCAACATTGTTTCTCTGTCTACTTTAAAGGTTCCTGCTATGAAGTTTTCCCATTCAAGGTTCTTTGCCTTCAAATAGAGCTCTTCAAGGCTTTCAGCAGAAAAGAGTAAGGTTCCATACTCATGGGCCATTCCGAGCCTTTTAAGGTAGGAAAAAGCGCTCTCATTCGCTTTTAATGCCAGAAACAGATAATCTTTTTCAAGGATTGTGAATCCTGGATTACTAAGCTCTAATAAAGTTTTAACCTCTCCTTCAGCCATTTCGGGTAAGTTTCCAAGAATTTCGACATAAAGCAATTTGTTCCCTCCATTCATCTGATTCAGTTCTTTAGGATATCTTTAATAAGGGTTTTTGCAATTTCCTCATCTATTGCTCCAGCTCGTAATTCTCTCAATACTCGTTGAATCCCAAAGCGTTTTAAGATTGGAGCACTCTTGGCTGCATGTTTCCAGAGTGAACAGCCAAATCCAAGGGTGTATTTCTCTCCAAGCACTTTTATAGCTTCCCTTTTATCAAGGGCTAAAAAAGCTGGGAAGTTTAAGTTTATTAAATCTTCTTCTTTGTATATCGAGATACTCCCAATACTAAGCAGATCTCCAGAGGCCACAATTTTTATTCCTTCTTCTCTTGCATGCTCCTTTACAGCGTCCATGATTATAGAGTGACATTTACCGCATATAGGGGCTCTCTTCTGTATCTGGGAGTTTATCACCTCCATATACGCCGGAACTTCAACAAAAACTGCTCCATAACTCCAGGCCCTAAAAAAGACAACATCTTTCATTTGGGGAAGCTTTACCATTACTGGAACTACATCAAAGCCTGCCCACTTAAGGATTAAAAGTGAGGCTGTGCTATCACTCCCCATTGAAAAAGCTAAAGCTATTTTTTCGTCAATTTTACTTCTCTCAAATTCTTCTCCGTAGAGCCGGTAGTGAATAAGGGCTTTTAATCTCTCATAGGTCTCTTCGCTAATCTCTCCTCTGACCCTTTCAAGAGCTTCGAGACTTTGCTGCAAACGGTAAGTTTTAATGAAGTTGCTTTCTACTTTTTCTATCATCGAAGATGATTTGGAAATGAGTTTTAAAGGGTTTCTGTGAGGTTTATTAGAGATGGACTTTCCAGAAAGGTTAAATTTTTGACGATGTTAATTATTTAGGGTGGGTGGGAATGTTTGCTGAGATAATAACAATAGGAGATGAACTTTTAACCGGTAACACTGTAGACAGCAACTCTGCTTTTATAGCTCAAAAGTTCACAGAGAAGGGTTATTGGGTGAGGAGGATAACAACCATTGGAGATGATGTGGAAGAGATAAAAGCTGTTGTAAGAGAGGTTCTTTCAAGAGAACCAGAGGTTTTGGTTATAGCAGGTGGATTAGGGCCAACACATGATGATGTAACGATGCTTGCAGTTGCCAAAGCCCTCAACCTCGAACTAGAACTTAGAGAAGATATCCTCAAGAGAATTGAAGAATTCTACTTAGAGCTCTATAAAGAGGGTTTTGTGGATGATCCGAAAATTAATGAAGCACGGAAGAAGATGGCGTACCTTCCAAAAGGGGCTGAGATTCTCAACAACACTGTTGGGGCAGCTCCAGGTGCGTTTTTAATCTATAAAAACACAAAAATCTTCGTCCTCCCTGGAATGCCAAGAGAAATGAAGGCAATGCTTGAAAATGAAGTGTCCCCCAAGCTTGGAAAAGGGAGATTAATTCAGAAGAAAGTTCTTGCAGAGATAACGGATGAGTCAAAGCTTGCTCCAGTTTTAGTTGAGGCATTGAATAGATTCAACATAAAGATACACTCCTCCCCAAAGGGCTTTGGAAAATATATTGGGATAATACTCTTCGGAGAATCTGAGGATGAAATTGAAAAGGCTAGAAGATTTATGGAAGAAAGAGGAATAAAATTTGAGGAAGTTTAAGGAATTTGGAAAATACGCATCGTATTTGTTCCTGCAGTCTTTCCTATTAGTTTTCCTTCTGTTAAGAGGACTGTATCATCTTCTTTGGCTATTCCCAACCCCTTTACTAACATTATTATGTCCTTTTCACTGAACTCCTCTTCCATGTAGAATGGGTAAACTCCGTAGGAAAAGGTTAAGCTGTTGCAGACTCTTTCATTATTTGAAAAGGCTAAAATCCACTGTTTTGGTTTAAAACGTGAGATGAGCCTTGGAGTTAATCCTGTTCTTGTAGGAGTTAGGATGTATTTTATGTCTATGGCACAGAGCCCATCTATAATGCTTCGTGTTATTGCTTCTTTTATCGTGCTCCTTTTTGGTAGTGAGTCAATCCAAGCGCGTAATCTGGAGTATCCTAGGGATTCTCTATATTCCTCTGTTGTCCTGGCTATTTTAGCCATCATCTCTACTGATTCTACAGGGTACTTTCCTATGGCGGTTTCTTCGGAGAGCATTACTGCATCTGTGCCATCAAGTATCGCATTTGCAACATCTGTGACCTCTGCTCTCTTTGGTATTCTCTCTGTGGTCATTGAAACGAGCATCTGGGTGGCGGTTATTACAGGCTTCGCAGCCAAGTTGGCCTTTTTTATAAGTTGTTTCTGCATTATGGGGAGTTTTTCGATTGGCATTTCTACTCCTAGGTCTCCTCTCGCTACCATTATCCCATCAGCAGCATTTAGAATTTCATCAAAGTTTCTCACTGCATCTGGCCGTTCTATTTTTGCTATTACAAAAGCGTTGCCCTTTTTCTTCTCTAAGAAGCTCTTTACCTTGAGGACATCGTAAACAGAGCCTACAAAAGAGAGGCCTATAGCATCTATTTCTTGTTCAATGGCGAATTCTATTATATCAAAGTCTCTTGGGGTAATAGCTTCTACTGGAAGGTATGCTTTGGGTATATTAATTCCTTTATGGGAGAAAAGAATTCCTCCATTGGTCACTAGGCATTCAACCTCGTCTTTTCCCACTTTATCGACCTTTAGTCCAATATAACCATCACTGAGGTATATAACATCTCCTTTTGAGAGTAGTTTGGGAAAAGCCTTGTATTCAACTGGGATTGTGGTTTTATCTCCTTCAGTCTCTTTGGTCGTAAGCACAACTTTATCTCCCTTTTTTAAGGTTACAGAGTCTCCTTTTATCTTTCCAACTCGCATCTTTAATCCTGGCAGGTCTCCCAAAATTGCAACCCTTTTTTCCAATTTCTCGGCGGTTTTTCTTATCAGCTCAATGGTCTTTGTGTGTTCCTCAAGGGTTCCATGGGAAAAATTTATCCTTGCAACGCTCATTCCAGCTTTTATCATCTTTTCTATAGTTCCCTTATGCCTTGAAGCCGGTCCAATTGTGGCAATTATTTTTGTTTTGTGAGCGGGAAGCTCCATTTCTCTCACCATTTTGGTCCTTTCTTTCAAGATTAATTAACTTTTCTAGAAAATTCGAAAATATTTTAAACTTCTGCATTTACGTATTTTCATGAGAAAAAAGTTGATGACAGTGATTCCTCCAGATGAGATTCTTAAAATCAAGGAAATCTCCAAAGCTAGGGTTGAGATAAGAATCCGGGAAGCGGAGGTCTATTTTGGGATGCCAAGATGGAGGATAGTTATTGATGGAAGTGATGAGGAAGTTGAAAAGTTTATGGGCGTTCTGATGAGATCCAGAGCAGGCGGCTAATAAAGCTCTCCGATATTTTCCTTTTCTTTGAGTTCCTCTTCTTTTTTCTCAAGATATCTTGAATACCAAGTTGTGAAAATACGAATAAGTAGATAAGCGAATATTACGCTTAGTATGCCCCCAATGAGTGTTTTATCGGTAACTTCTCTCGTGGGGATGGGCATTCTCGCCACCTCTTTTTCTTTCCAAATATCTTTCTACGAGCGTTTTTAAGCCAAAGAGTATAAAAAATAACAGAAACAGAACCAAAGCCTATTTTGTAG
>QMUE01000079.1 GCA_003663535.1 Thermococci archaeon | reverse complement strand
TTACCATGTAAGGTTTCTATTTCTTTGTACCATCCCCATACGGTTTTGTGGGAATCCCAGAGGCCCTTTCTGATAAATCTATCTGAATAAGCTATTTTTCTTAGAAGTGCTATTGTTAATCCAACAGCAAACTCTGCAACTGCTTCGCTTAAAATCCCGCTAACTTTGGTAACGTATATGCCCTTTTCAGTAGCTGCATTAATATCTATGTGATCGTAACCTGCTGACTGGGTGCTTATCACTTTAAGTTTTCTACCATGTTCTATGATTTCCTTGTCCACAAGATTTAATGGGGAGACTATTAGCCCATCA
This sequence comes from Thermococci archaeon, assembly GCA_003663535.1. Taxonomy (GTDB): domain Archaea; phylum Methanobacteriota_B; class Thermococci; order Thermococcales; family Thermococcaceae; genus Thermococcus_A. The sequence continues at coordinate 6,227 of QMUE01000079.1, read as the reverse complement.
TATGTTCCTATTACTTGCAACACTTCCTCCTTGCTCGGATAGACCATAACATCAACGTCACAATATTCTTTTAGGAGTTTTATGGCATTACTTTTCATGTTAAACAATACTAACACTTTTGGCTCCATAAACTTCACCTTTAAGATCCTTATCGAAACATGTTAATAAATCTTCCCAATTTTATTTGCGAAAGATTAAAAAATATTGGGGGTTTTTAATGGATGGGTGGTGATTTTATGGAAAATGTTAACAGAGTAACAGAGGTAAAACGAGAAAGATGGATGAACGAGTTTAGTGAATGGTACAATGAAATGATAGAACTTGCAGAGATTCAAGATAAGAGATATCCAGTGAAGGGAATGAATGTATGGCTACCCTATGGCCTTAAGATTATGAGGAACATAGAAAACTTAATCCATGTAGAAATGGTGAGAACTGGGCACAATGAAGTTTTATTCCCAGCACTAATCCCTGAAACTGAATTTGAAAGAGAAGCTGAACATATAGCGGGTTTTCACGGAGAAGTTTTATGGGTCACTCATGCTGGTGAAAGATCTCTTGATGTAAAACTAATTCTAAGACCCACAAGCGAAACCGCCATGTATCCCATGTTTAATTTATGGATTAGGTCCCATGCTGATCTCCCATTTAAAATATACCAGATAGTTAATGTGTATCGTTATGAAACAAAACACACTAGGCCTTTAATCAGAGTTAGGGAAATAAGTAGATTCTTCGAATCTCACACTGCACATGATAGCTTTGAGGATGCTGAGAGACAAATAAGAGAAGACCTAGAAATATTTGATAATCTTGCCAAGAACCTTGCCCTGCCATACATAGTTTCAAAGCGGCCTGACTGGGATAAGTTCCCCGGTGCGTTTTATTCACTTGGGGCTGAAGTTATAATGCCAGATGGAAGAACCCTGCAAATTGGTACTATGCACCATTACAAACAGAATTTTGCTAAGGCCTATGGGATTACATATGAGACAGAGGAAGGGACACATGAATATGTCCATCAAACAACATTTGGCATGAGTGAGAGACTTGTGGCTGCCATTATGGGAGTTCATGGAGACGACAGCGGTCTTGTATTGCCTCCAACCATAGCTCCTGTACAGGTAGTGGTAATTCCAATTCCAATGAAAGAGTCACCCTATGATGTAAATGCATATGCTAAAGAAATAGCAGAAGAACTCAAAACTGCAGGCGTAAGAGTTTATGTCGATGATAGGGAGGATGTAAGACCCGGAAGAAAGTTCTACGATTGGGAAATCAAGGGAGTACCACTAAGAATCGAAGTTGGTCCAAGAGATGTCGAAGAAAACCAAGCAGTATTTGCTAGAAGAGACACGTTTGAAAAGTTCGCAGTGAAGAGAGAGAACATCATTGAAGAGGCTAGGAAGACCCTTGATGCAATCATAGAGAATCTCTACAATAGGGCAAGGGAATTCTTAGAGACCCACATAAAGAGAGTAGATACATTGGAAGAAGCCAAAAAGCTTTTTGAAGACAGAAGAGGCGTAGTGGAATTACCATGGTGTGGTGAAGAAGGCTGTGGTGTAGAAATGGAAGAAATACTTGATGCCAGTATGTTGGGAACTCCATACCCTGAAGAAATGGCAAAAATCGAAGGAAAGAAATGTGCTAACTGTGGAAAAAATGCAAAGTATGTAGCAAGATTTGCAAGAACCTATTAGCTTTTTATACTTTCTTTTATTGCTATTTCTATTGCTTTTTCTATCCTTTCGAGGCTCATAGAGGGTTGTGTTTTTTCCAACACTTGTTCAGGAATGTATGGTACGTGAATAAAGCCTGTTTTGGCGTTTAATCCATTTAATGTTGTGTAATGTAGAGCAACATACATCGCTGTGTTGCACACATAAGTTCCAGCAGTATTTGAGATTGTAGCAGGAATCTTGTTGTGTTTGAGCGCATTTACGATCCTTCTTATCGGTAGAGTGGAAAAGTATGCTGCAGGAGCATTTTCAAAAATTGGTTCATCTTCTGGTTTATATCCGTCATTATCTTCTTTTTTTGAGTCCATTACATTTATGGCGACTCTCTCAGCACTAATATTCACTCTACCTCCAGCTTGCCCAGTTAAAATTATCACCTCGGGCATGAATTCATCGATAATTTTTGGTAGTTTCTTTTTGATGGCCTTGAATGATACTGGAAGCTTCTTTTTGATAATCTCGGCCCCGTTAATCTCTTTTGGGAGAGTTTTAACAGCTTCCCAAGAAGGGTTTATTTTTTCTTCCCCAAAAGGTTCAAACCCTGTAACTAAAACTTTCACATGCATCACCAAAAACTAAAAGTTTAATTAGGATTTAAAACTTACACTTCCTTGGTGAAGCTCATGAAATATGATGTTGCAATAATTGGTGGAGGCCCTGTGGGCAATTATCTAGCGAATCTTCTTACAGGCGAGTTCAAAGTTGTGGTTGTAGAGGCAAAGAATTCTTTTGGAGGAAAAGCTTGTACTGGAATTATGGGAGCAGAGAACTATGAAAAGCTCAATCTCCCTAAAGAAGCTATTATCAACAAATTAAGAGGAGCAATTTTTTATTCAAGAATACAGAGCTTTGAGATAGAACGGCCAACTCCTCAAGCATATGTGGTAGATAGAAAGTTATTAGAACGAAAACTTGCGGAAAATGCTATTAGGCATGGTGCAGAATATTATATGGGGACTAGATTTTTAGGATTCAAAAATAGAAAGGCCATTGTCCAAAGGTTCAATGAAAAGTTTGAAATTGAGGCCGATTTCTACGTGGGGGCTGATGGAGTAAATAGCAAGGTGGCTCAAGAGATTGGAGCGAGAACTGATGCTGAGTTTTTAAGTGGATACGACGTCGAAGTTGTTGGAGATTTCAATAGAACGGATTTTGTGGAAATATGGGTGAACAAAGAGCTCAATAATGAATTCTTCATGTGGCTGGCTCCTATAGACAACTTCAACGCTAGATTGGGGACCTTTGGAACATATGACAGCCTCTTTCGATTTGTGAAACTTAAACTTCTTAAAGAAACCAATATTGTGGAGATAAAAGCAGGCAATGTAGGTCTGGGTTTTAGAAAACCTTGGGTAAAGGGAAATGTTGCACTGGTGGGAGATGCAGCACTTCAAATAAAGCCCTTAACTGCAGGAGGAATTGTTTACGGAATGCTTTGCTCTCATGCTCTTAGATACTCAATTAGAAGAGGAAACCTAAAAAGGTATGAAGATCTCTGCAAGGATATAAAGAAACAAATTTCCTTTGGCCTTAGAATTAGGCGACTTTTCAAAGCTCTCAATCAGGATCAGATTGAAAAATTCTTTGAGATATTTTCCAGTGATGAGGCCAAAAACGTTATTGAAACATATGCCGACTTTGATGATCATAAAAAGACCATAACTGCTATTGTGAAAAATCCCAAGCTCCTTGCCAGAGGTTTGAAAGTCTTTCCAATGCTTTTAAGATACTTTCTGTAAGGTGGCTTTCATGGAGTGGCAAATGGGCCTTAAAGAAGAGTATTTAGACCTAATCAGAGATGGAAAAAAGAAGGTCGAGGGGAGGCTTTACGATGAAAAGCGAAGACAGATAAATCCTGGAGATGCGATAGTTTTTGAGGGGAAGTTGAAGGTGAGAGTTAAATCTATCAGGAAATATCCTTCCTTTAAGGAGATGCTTGAAAGAGAAGGAATTGAGAGAGTTTTGCCAGGAGTTCACAATATTGAAGAAGGAGTGAGGATCTATCGTCAGTTTTACACTGAAGAAGAGAAAAAATACGGTGTAGTGGCTATTGAAATTGAGCCGATTCTCGAAGAATAAAAAGAAAAGAAGGCTCAATCTAAGTATTTCTCTTTTAGGTATTTGACGAAGTACTCTGGGTTTATTCCCTCTCCAAAACTCTTCTCTAAGAGCCCACTTGGTGGATACGTGCTTCCATACTTGTGTACCTTCTCCCTGAGCCATTCTCTTATTGGGCCGAATTCTCCTCTTGCTATCTTTTCATAGAAGTCAGGCATATCCTTTGATATATAACTTTTGATTTGGGTTGCTAGCAATGTTCCAAGACTGTATGTGGGGAAATAACCCACTGTGCCATGGGCCCAGTGTATATCTTGAAGGATTCCTTCTTTGTAGTTCTTGGGCCTTATCCCAAGGAGCCTTTCCATTTCCTCGTTCCAGAGTTCTGGCAGGTCTTTGGCCTTTACAGATTCATTCACCATCAATTTTTCGAGTTTGTATCTAAGGAGAATGTGCATGTTGTACGTGACTTCATCAGCTTCTACTCTAAGATAATCTGGCCTTACCATGTTGAAATATGTGTAGAGGTCCTCTACAGAGTATTTATTCATGAAAGGCAGTTTTTCTTTTAAAATTGGATAAATGAGCTCTACAAATTCTCTGCTTCTTCCTATTATGTTTTCCCAGAATCTGCTTTGACTTTCATGGATCCCAAGAGAAACTCCACCTGCTATTGGCGAGAACATGAGCTTTTCGTCTATCTGTAACTCATAAAGGGCGTGTCCAAATTCGTGAACTACTGCGAGGAGAGTCCTTCTGAAATCAAAGCCCTCATATCTTGTTGTTATTCTAACATCGTGGATTCCAAATTCGGTTGTGAAGGGATGGGGTGAGATATCAAGTCTTCCTTTTACGCCTAATGGATATCCTAAGAGCTCAAGGATCTTCAAGTTGATCTCTTTCATTGATTCAGTGTCATATTTTTCTGTTTCTAGTGGATGTTCCTTTGGAACTTTGCCTTCTTCGAGAATTTTATCCAATATTGGTTTCAGGTCTTTCTCAAGCTTTGAAAAAATAGGTTCAAGATATCTTGTTCTAAGTCCCTCTTCGTAGAGGTCTAAGAGAGCATCATATGGATATTCTTCATACTCTAAGTATTCCGCAGCTTTTTTTGAGAGTTCGATTATCCTGTCGAGCCAAGGTTCAAACTTTCTAAAGTTATCTTTTTCTTTAGCTTCGGTCCAAGCCATTGTAGCCTTGCTCCTTACTTCACTGAGCTCCCTAACAAACTCTGGAGGGAAAGCTTTTGCGATTTTTATGTCTCTTTGAAGAACCCTTACGACACCTTTTTCGTAGTCATTTAAATCTTCCAAAGCTGCGGCTTTTTCAACCAGCTCAAGAAACTTTGGATCCAACGTTAGACTCTGGCTTAAAACAGAAAGTTCCCCTCTGGCTACACTTCTTTCTGTTATTCCCATTTTGGGCATATTAACTTCCATGTCCCATCCCAAAACACTTTGGGCATGACCTATTGCCCATATCTTTTTGTAATGTTCCAAGATTTTCAGTATAACTTCGTTTTGAAACACAGTACCTGGCATTTTTGTTCACCATTGTATACTCTAAGGTAAAATTTTTAATTTTTTCGATAAGAATCTTAACGGAAAAAACTTGCTTGAAACTGCCCAAACCTTTTTAGAAATTCTGAAAAATATTAATAGGGATGATGATGAAAGCCGTGATTCTTGCAGCTGGCTTGGGCACTAGGATGGGAACTCTAACAGAAGAAAAACCTAAAGGATTAATAAAAATAGCAGGAAGAGAGATACTTTATAGAACAATGAAAATTCTTGAAACGGAGGGGATTGAGGAATTTATAATTGTTACAAATCCCAAATATAAGGAAAAACTAAAGGAGTTTTTAGAAAAAAATAACTTCAAACACACGTTGTTGCTCAATCCTTATCCTGAAAGAGGCAATGGCTATAGTCTTTATTTAGCTAGAAAATATGTATCTGAGAGGTTTATTTTAGTAATGAGTGATCATGTTTATGAGGAGGAATTTATAAAAGAAGCTCTGAAGGGGAGAGGCGCCATAGTTGATAAAGAAGGAAAGTTCATAAACAAGGAAGAGGCAACAAAAGTAAGAATAAATGAAAACAGGGTTGTGGATATTGGGAAGAAACTTAAAAAGTATGATGCAGTTGATACAGGGTTTTTCATCTTTGAACCTCGGATATTTAAAACAATTGAAGAGATCTCGAAAGAAAAAGAGAGTTTTGAATTGGTTGAGATAATAAAAAGGGCAAAACCAAAAGTAACAGAGGTTAATGGCTTTTTCTGGATGGATATTGACACTCCTCAGGATATCAAAAAGGCTAGAAAGCTTTTGATAACAAAAGCTGTAAAAAATAGAGGGGAGGGAATAATTTCCAGGCACATAAACCGGAAAATTTCAACTAAAATTAGTGAGGTCCTTGTTGATTA
>QMUE01000078.1 GCA_003663535.1 Thermococci archaeon | reverse complement strand
GTGGTCTTTGTTGGCCTGATAGGGCTTATTCTATGGCTCCTAGACAAAAGGTCAAAAATCTAAAAGCCCTATAGCCCATCTCTTTGCCTTCTCTATTTCATCTTCGCTCACATTTCCAATCCCGCCCCTCAACACGAGGGTACCAATGATTTCTCCAGGAATTCTCTCCATTAGGGGTTTTATGTAGTGGTTTTGAATGTGCCATCTAGCGAGACTTCCAAACACAACTGCAAAGCAGACAATAAAAATTGCTGCCTTTTTCTTCTCAAGCTCAGTAGAGTGTCTCTCCAGAAACTCAAGAATGCTTTTTAGAGGCCTCTCGTAGTAAATTGGAGTCCCAACAATAATGAGCTCACAGCCTTTAAGGGTTGCTACTTCGCTTACCCTCCTGACCTCTACATTTGCATACTTCTCAATGGCTTCTTTTATTGCCTCTGTCATCTTTTCCGTTGTCCCATGTCTGGAGTCGTAGACTATGCATACTCTCATGTCGCATCACTTCTTATTCTCCTTGGATGTTTAAATACCCATTTTGCTACCATATCTTTTTAAATGCTCTAAAGAATTGGAGTGCGATGAGGGTTCACATAGAAACTTACGGATGTACAAGGAACAAGGCAGACGCCGAGATGATGGAAGCCCTGCTTCTCAGAGCTGGCTATGAGATAGCTGACTTGGATAGCGCAGACTATGTCATCGTGAACACCTGTGCCGTTAAAGATCCAACGGAAAAGCATATGGCAAGAAGGATTAAAGAGCTCTTGGACAGCGGAAAGAAGGTCATAATCACCGGATGTTTGCCCCATGTTAATCCCAGCGCAATAGATGACAGGGTTTCAGGGATTCTTGGGGTCAAAAGCATAGATAGAATTGTTGGGGCAATTGAACTTGCCGAAAGAGGAGAAAAGTTAATCAGCGTTGAAGGATGGAGAGAGAGAAGCATTGACAAGCTTGAACTCCCCCGGGTGTGGAAGGGGGGAGTTGTTTTCGTAGTTCCGATAAGCGAAGGCTGCCTGAATGCATGCACTTACTGTGCCACAAGATTTGCAAGGGGGGTTTTGAAGAGCTATAAAGGCGAGCTTATCATGAAATGGGTAAAAGAAGCCGTAGCTAAGGGATACAAGGAGATTCAGCTCTCAAGCGAGGATACCGGATGCTACGGATTTGACATAGGCACGAACTTAGCAAGGCTTTTAGATGAGATCACATCAATAGAGGGCGAGTTTAGGATAAGGGTTGGCATGATGAACCCCAATAACGCCATCAAAATACTCGACGAGCTGATAGAGGCTTACAAGGATGAAAAAATCTATAAGTTTTTACATTTGCCGGTGCAGAGCGGTGACAACGAGATTTTGAGGAAAATGGGGAGGACCTATACAGTTGAGGAGTTTGAATGGATAGTGAGAGAGTTTAGAAAGCATATCAAAGACCTTAACTTGAACACCGATATAATCGTCGGCTTTCCTGGAGAAAGCGAGGAAGCGTTTCAAAACACAGTGGAGCTCATAAAGAAGGTTAGACCGGATAAGATAAATGTTTCGCGCTTCTCACCAAGACCGGGGACACCAGCGGCAAAGATGAGGGATCAAATAGTGGGATGGAAGGTAAAGGAACGTTCCCGCTATTTACACCGGCTCAGGCTTTCGATAAGCTATGAGATAAACCGGAGATATGTTGACAAAGAGATAGGGGTTTTGACACACGGTGAAGGGAAGAAAGGGGGAATAGAAGGAAGAACTATGAACTACAAGGACATAATCCTTCCCGAAGCGCCGGTTGGAGAATTCGTGAAGGTAAAAGTCACGAAGGCAACTTCGACGTATCTTCTGGGTGAACTTGTGGATTAAATTTGTTTAAAAGCCCAGTTTCTGAGGAATGCTGATAACAGAAGGCGAGAGGAGCAAGAAGGCCCGCTATTTTCTCAACGATACCTTCTTCCACTTCTGCTTCCACTTCGTGAAGCCCAATAGAAGTGCGGTAGAACTGGGAACCTCTGAGATGAACTGGAACGATTTCAACACCTTCATGGGGAGAAAGTTTGAGGAGATAGCTAAGGAGCTTTTGACTTCAAGAGAGTAAAAAGAAATCAAAAACATTCAAGCTCCGGCAAAGTTCAAATAAGCTCCCTCTCAGTCTTTGTTAACCTTTTTGCACCATTCTTCGTGATGACTATGGTATCCTCAATTCTAACGCCGCCGAACTTTGGAATGTATATGCCCGGTTCTATGGTTATTACCACGCCTTCTTTTAGGACCGTTTCATCATATTGAGAAGCTCTTGGCCACTCATGAACCTGAAGACCTATTCCATGGCCGAGTGAGTGGATAAACTTATCTCCGTAGCCATACTCCGCTATTATGTTCCTTGCAATACTGTCCAGTTCTTTTCCTGTCATTCCTGGCTTTGCAGCTTCAACGGCTTTTTTCTGTGCCTCAAGAACTATTTCGTAAATCTCCTTCTGCTTCTCGTTTGGGTTCCCCACCACTATTGTCCTCGTTATGTCAGAGTTGTAGTGCCTGTAGAGTGCCCCGAGATCCATGACCACAAGATCGCCTTTTTCAATTCTCTTATCGCTTGCAATCCCATGGGGTAGAGCAGAACGATGGCCGCTTGCAATTATCGTGTCAAAGGCGGGCTTTTCGGCACCTTCCATTTTCATAACATATTCAACCTTAGCAGCAACTTCCTTCTCGCGTTTTCCTTCGCTTATCTCTTCTATAGCGGTCATTACACCTATATCGGCTAATTTGCATGCGTCTTCAATGAGTTTTATTTCTTCCTCAGTCTTTATCATTCTAAGTTCCTTTATTATATCGTCCAAAAGTTTGAACTCTTCTATCTGAGCTTTCTCTTTTAAGGTGTTATTGAAAGATAGGCTTATTGCACCCTCAACGGCAAGTGATTTAAAGCGCTTAAGGTACTCATAAAGCTCGTCCGTTTTCTTGAATTTCTCAACTTCAACGTGAGCTTCTTCTTTTGCCTGCTCGTATTCAAGTTCTGGAACGAGGAGAGTCTCTTCTTCGGGGGTCACAACAAGGTATCCGCCAACAAGAGGTGCGGCTCCCGCAAAGTAAAAAAGATTGGGAGCGCTTGTTATTAAAGCAGCGTCGACTTCATTTTCTTGAATATAATTTCTAATACCTTTAATCCTTTCCATGAGTTTCACCAATTGAGATGGGCATGATAACAATAAAATGTTTTTGGTCAAAAACTTCAAAAAGCTACTTTCCAACTACCTCTGGTGAGTGAGATGTTTGAAGAAGTGGAAGTTGAAGCTCATGTTTATCCTACAGAGGATATAGAGAAAGTCAAAAAGGCAATGCTTAATCTGGTATCTCCTCTTGAATTTGATGCTTTTGATAAAGGGGAATACATACTGCTACTCGGGAAGACTGAAGACAAAAAAGCTTTACAGAGGCTCTATGAGCTTTTTAGAGGTCAACAAATTTTGGATACTGCTAGGGCTATGCTTGAAGAGGGTTACTTCGGAGAGGAAATAATAATCAAAGTACACAAACAGGTAGCATATGTGGGAAAAGTTAACTTCAATGAAGAATCGCCTTTGGGCCCAATAACAATTATAATACGAACAAAAGAACCACAGAGACTTATGAAATGGCTTGCACCAAGAACAAAGGATGGGGTGCCGATAGAGTAATTAGCTCGGGTGCCTTAACTCTACACCCATTTTTGTTAAACTTTTTATCATGCCGACCTGTATATAAGCAAAAATTTTTGTAGTGTCTCCGTATTTGATGTCTAAAATCTCCCCAATTGAATTTATCATTGCCATGACCTTGGGAACTTTCTCTTTGTCCCTTACTAGAACTTCAAAAAGCCTGTATTTTGGTAGTGTGAACATTACTTCTTCCAAAGAGTTTTTAAGCTCACCCAAATCATTCTCTTTTGCCGATATTGGGATAATACTGTGTGCAATTATTCCTTTTCTGGTTATAAGCTCTTCAAGAGCCTTTTTCTTGTCTTCTACATCTGCTTTGGAGGTTAGATCTTTTTTATTTAAAGCTATTATAAGTGGCTTGTCTAATGTCTTTAGCTCTTTTAAGACCTCAATTGATGCTAAAAACTTTCTTTTTATTTCTTTCCAGGGTTCGCTGACGTCAAGGATTAATAAAATGATGTCTGCTTTGATGATCTCTTCCAGAGTTGAATGAAAGGCCTCTACTATAAACGGTGGAAGATCATCTATGAATCCGACGGTGTCGGTTATTAAGGCCTTTTTCCCGTTCATCATAAATCTTCTTGTTGTTGTATCTAAAGTTGTAAACATTTGCATTTTGGCTTCTATCTCTTCATTCGCAAGGGTATTGAGAAGTGTTGATTTACCGGCGTTTGTATAACCTGCCAGTGCTATCAATATGAAACCAACTTCCTCTCTTCTCTTCCGCTTAACCTCCCTATCGGCCTTTACTTTTTTTAGTTCTTTTTTTATTCTTCCCATCCTGTAGCGTATGTGTTTGAGGTACTGTTGTGTTTGGTATTCACCCATACCTTTGAAACCTGCCCTATCTCCAAGTTTAATTCTCCTAATGGCTTCTTTAACTAGAGGGAGTTCATATTGAAGATTGGCAAACTCTACCTGTAGCTTTGCCTCCTTTGAATGTGCTCTCTTTTCAAATATCTCAAGAACGAGCTGCCATTTGTCAATTACATCAATTTTGAGCTCTTTAGTTATGTTGAAGGACTGAGAAGAGGTAAGCGGATTTGCAAATATTACCCTATCCGGATTGAGCTCTTTTATTAGTTCCTTTACCTCTTGGAGCTTTCCGGGACCGATGTTGTATTTTGGGTGCTCTGCTCTAACCTGTTCAACTATTGCGAGAATCTCGTAGCCAGCACTCCCCAAAAGCTCCTCGAACTCTTCTTTATTGGCCCTTCTATTTGGGGAATGTCTTATTATTCCAATAGCCTTCATCGAGAAGAGCTAAAGTTTTGGGGTTTATATTCTTTTGGCTTCATAATCAATACCTCTGGGAAGAAAACAAAGAGCAAATATCATCATTGGCAGAAATCCAAGAGGTTTTTGCTTCATTGGTCAAGCTTATTCTTTCACCTCTCGACTTCTTGAAGGGAGCACGGTAATTTTACTCCTTAAGGTGCTATGATTTTGTAAGTCTTAACGGTGCCATCCCTGAATTTTACGTAGATCGTTCTACCTTCAATTCTTACGTTTTTGGGAGTTTTATCGAGCTTTTTACAGGCTATCTTGATTAGATGGTCACTCGTAAAGACGCACAGTCCGTTCTTCCAGTCCCCCACTTCATTCGCAAGGAAGTAAGCAACAGCGACGTATTTATCATTGGCATCGACCCAGAAGCCTGCACCCAGAGCACTGCTATCGATGCTCGCAACGCGGGCTTTTCTGGCTTCATAACCCTTAACAAGGTACAGTTCTCCATTGGTTCTAACCCACAACATTCTGGCATCAACCCATGTTGCCACAAAATAATACTTATCTCCAAGGATTTCAATACCCGAGATCCTAAAGCCCCTTGGGATGTCAGGACAGAATTTATATGTCAAATCTCCAGTGGCGGTGTTTATCCTATATATACACGACTTCACGCCCATTTCAAAATCTCCACGCTTTACGAGAAGTAAGGAACTGTTCTCATGATTTTTGGGTAGAACAAGATCATCAAATTTCTTTCTCCACTTTTCACTTAAATTGTAATCCAAGAACACCATCGAGGTATCTCCAGCAGGATCGCTCGGATAGTATGCATACAGCAGAATTCCATCCGGAAGACAGAGGTAGGAGCCCTCAATGCCTTTGAGCGTGTAATTGGCCAATACAGTGTTGTTTTTAAGGAGGTGGAACGTAACGTTATTCAATCCGGACTCGAAAAATAGGGATTTAGTCTTGATTGTGAAGGGACAGTGCTTTGGAAGGGTTTCACCAAAGCTAACATCAGTAGGCTCGTCTGTCTCAATAATTACCCCCTTGGGAAGAAAATAAAAGACCAAGAGTAAAAGAACAATGAAGATAGCTCTTCGCCTGTTCATTCGCTATCCCTCATCCAAATTCTATTATCCAATCCCACCCATCCCTGACAACTACTGCAAAGTTCTGTGATTTTGACTCATCTGGAGCAAAGCATCCACCACAATGCCGATTAGCCCATTTACAAGTAAGACTACTGACATCACCCCCACTACAGCATTCTAGTACTCTTGCATAGATATAAAGCATATATTCTTGGTTTCTGTATGTTACATCTGGAGGTGAAAGGAGTTTTGGATGGTAGCTTGTGACCCAGCATCCATTCTTGTTGCATTCAAACTGCCAAATTATGTTGCTTTCTTGATATGATCCTTCTTTTGGATTGTATGCTATTCCATCATAAAATAGTTTAACTTGAATAGAGCCAAAGTCTTCGAACTGCGAACCTGGGTGCAACTCAACAGCTTTATCCCAATATTTTTTAACATCTGTACTTGTTGATGGGAATTCATAAGTGCAATACTCTCCCCAGAAATAGTCTATGTCTGGAGTGGAACTTTGATAAATACCTACCCAAACTGCGACTGGAGAAAAAACCTGGTAATATACTTTT